>JBDTIE010000064.1:0-16341 GCA_039936515.1 Rhodanobacter sp.
CACCTCATCGACGATAAGGCGCGACCGTTTGTTCGATCGAGCCAAAGATCGAATGGCCCTGCGCGTCGGTGACGTCGATACGCAGGCTGTCGCCAAATTTCAGGAAAGGTGTGCTCGGTTCGCCGTCGCGCAGCTTTTCCACCGTGCGCTGCTCGGCCAGACACGACGCGCCCTTGCTGGTGTCCTGGTTGGCGATGGTGCCGGAACCGATGATGGTGCCGGCGGTCAGCGGGCGCGTCCGCGCCACGTGCGCCACCAGCTGCGCAAAGCTGAATTGCATGTCCACGCCACATTCCGCTTCGCCGAACCACGCACCGTTGAGCCACGTGCGCATGGGCAAATGCAGTTTGTCGTTCACCCACGCCTGGCCCAGCTCGTCGGGTGTCACCAGCACCGGCGACAGCGCCGAGCGCGGCTTGCTCTGCAGGAAACCGAAGCCCTTGGCCAGCTCGCCGGGGATAAGCCCGCGCAGGCTCACGTCATTGATCAGTCCCACCAGCTGGATGTGCTCCGAAGCTTGCGCCGGAGTGACCCCCATCGGCACGTCGTCGGTGACCACGATGACCTCGGCTTCCAAATCGATGCCGTGGTCTTCACTGGGCAACACCATTGCGTCGCGCGGCCCGAGGAAGCCGGCGCTGGTGGCCTGGTACATCAGCGGATCGGTGTAGAAGCTCTCCGGAACGGTCGCCCCGCGTGCCTTGCGCACACGCTCGACGTGCGGCAGGTAGGCGCTGCCGTCGACAAACTCGTAGGCGCGCGGCAGCGGCGCGGCCAGCGCGTGCATGTCCAGCTCGAAAGCCCCGGTCGCGGTACCGTCCTGCAATTCCGCTGACAGCGCATTGAGCCGCGGCGCGGCGTTGGACCAGTCGTCCAGCGCCGCCTGCAACGTGGGAGCAATCGCCGTTGCCCTCACAGCGCGCTGCAGATCACGGCTCACCACGATCAGCGTGCCGTCACGGCCACCTTCCTTGAGTGATGCAAGTTTCATCGTGTTGCCTTGTGCAATGGCGAAGGGATGGCGGTCACGGCGAGAAGTGCCTGGCGATGCCCTGCCAGCAATCGTGGTAGTTGCCTTGCAGTTGCGGGGCATCCAGCGCCTGCTGCGTGGGGTGGATCACTTTGCGCGTCTCGAACATGAAGGCCATGGTGTCGGTGATGACATCCGGCTGCGACACGTCCGCCGCCGATGCCTTCTCGAACGTGGCCGCATCCGGACCGTGCGCGCTCATGCAGTTGTGCAGCGAGGCGCCGCCCGGGACAAAGCCCTCGGCCTTGGCGTCGTACACGCCGTCGATCAGGCCCATGAACTCGCTGGCCACGTTGCGATGGAACCACGGTGGGCGAAAGGTATGCTGCGCGACCAGGACGCGTGGCGGGAAGATCGCGAAATCCATGTTGGCCGTGCCGGGCGTATCGCTGGCGGAGGTGAGCACGGTGAAGATGCACGGGTCGGGATGGTCGTAGCTGATCGAGCCGATGGTGTTGAACCGGCGCAGGTCGTACTTGTACGGCACATAGCTGCCGCGCCAGGCCACCACGTCCAGCGGTGAATGGTCGATCGTCGCAGTCCACAACTTGCCCTGGAACTTGGCCACCAGCTCGAACGCGCCATCGACGTCCTCGAACGCCGCCACCGGCGCCAGGAAGTCACGCGCGTTGGCCAGGCCATTGGAGCCGATCGGCCCCAGCTCCGGCAGGCGCATCAAGGCGCCGAAGTTTTCGCACACATAGCCGCGGGCGGTGGCGTCAAGCAATTCGACACGCAAGCGCATGCCACGCGGGATCACCGCGATCTCCTGCGGCTGGACCTCCAGCACGCCCAGCTCGGTCGCCAGGCGCAGACGACCAAGCTGCGGCACGATCAGCAGCTCCGCGTCTGCGTTGTAGAAGAACCGGCCTTGCATGGAGCGATTGGCCACATACACGTGGATGCCAATGCCTGCCTGCTCCGTCGCGCCGCCGTTGCCTGCCAGCGTGACCAGGCCGTCGATGAAATCGGTCGGCGCCTGCGGCAGTGGCCACGGATCCCAGCGGAACTGATTGGGCGTGGTGACCGCTTCGTCAAAGCGGTTGTGCAAGGTGGCGTGTGCCAGCGGCGCAAACAGCCCGTGCACCGCGGCCGGGCGGATGCGATACAGCCACGTGCGACGGTTCAGATGCCGCGGCGCGGTAAACGCCGTGCCGGACAGCTGCTCGGCGTACAGGCCGTGGGCCACCCGCTGTGGCGAGTTTTGCGTGGCCGGCAGCGCGCCGGCAATCGCCTCGCTGGCAAATTCGTTGCCGAAACCGGATTGGTAAACGTTGCTGGCCGTGGTCATCTGCCTGGCTCCGGGTTACAACACGCCGCGCTTGATCTGGTCGCGCTCGATGCTTTCGAACAGGGCCTGGAAGTTGCCTTCGCCAAAGCCCTCGTTGCCCTTGCGCTGGATGATCTCGAAGAAAATCGGACCAATGACGTTGAGGGTGAATATCTGCAGCAGCTTGCGCTTGTGGGTTTCCGGATCGGCGTCGATCAGGATGCTGTTCTTGCGCAGGCGCTCGACGTCTTCACCATGGTTGGGGACGCGCTCGTCGATCACGTCGAAGTAGGTTTCCGGCGTGTCCAGGAACTGCACGCCGCTGGCGCGCATGCTTTCGACCGTGGCGTAAATGTCGTCGGTGAAGCATGCGATGTGCTGGATGCCCTCGCCCTTGTAGGCATCAAGGTATTCATTGATCTGCGACTTGGGATTGTCCGACTCGTTGAGCGGGATGCGCACGACGCCGTCGGGCGCGGTCATGGCCTTGGACACCAGCCCGGTCTTGGCGCCCTTGATGTCGAAGTAGCGGATCTCGCGGAAGTTGAACAACTTTTCGTAGTACGCAGACCACTTGGCCATGTTGCCCAAGTAGAGGTTGTGCGTGAGGTGATCGATGAAGGTCAGGCCGTGTCCCTTTGGATTGGCCTGGACGCCCTCTATCAATGCATAGTCGTCGTCGTAGATGCTGTCGGTGCCGTAACGGTCAACCAGATACAGCATGCAGTCGCCAATGCCCTTGATCACCGGCGCGTCCACCGCCTTGCTCGCGGGCTTGTAGTCGATCAGCTCGGCGCCGTTTTCCAGCACCGCCTGCAGCACCTCGCCTGCCGGCTTCTTGAAGCGGATGGCAAAGCCGCACGCGCTTGGGCCATGTTTTGCGGCGAAGTCTGCGGCAAACGAATCGGGGTCTTCGTTGAGCAGGAAGTTGACGCCATTTTGGCGATACACCGTGATCGCGCGCGTCTTGTGCTTGAGCACCGCGCTGAAACCCATCTGCCGAAACAGCATGTGCAGCTCGCCGACGCGATCGGCCGGGGCGGCAAACTCGACGAACTCGAAGCCGTCGATACCCATCGGGTTCTCGAACGTGGTGACCTGCATGCCTAGGTTCGGCTGGGCAGCGTTCATGGCTATCTCCTTCTCTGGTGACTGGCGTCGCGGCAAGGAGTGCGCGCAGGAAAGCGCTTGCCACGCGGTCGCATAGTCCCTACCTTATAGTTTCATATGAAACCATTTGCAAGGAGCACTGCGGCATGCCGGACATGCGCAAGTCCCGCGCCACCAGCGCGGCCAGCCCAAAGCAGGCAACAAGCGCGCACTCCCCCCTCAAGCTGGAGGATTTCCTGCCCTACCAGTTGTCGATCCTGTCCAACACCGTGAGCCAGGCCATTGCCGACGATTACCAACAGCGGCACGACCTGGGCGTCACCGAGTGGCGGGTGATGGCGGTGCTGGCACGTTTCCCGGGGCTTTCAGCCCGCGAAGTGGCCGAGCGCACGGCGATGGACAAGGTGGCGGTGAGCCGCGCGTTGGCGCGGCTGGTAGACGCCGGTCGCGTCGACCGCAGCGTGCATGCTGACGACAAGCGGCGCTCGGTTTTACGTCTCAGTGCCATCGGCTGGCGCATCCACGACGACGTCGCGCCGCTTGCGCGCCAGCGTGAACGCCAACTGCTGGCACGGCTGGATGCGGACGAACGCGCTTGGCTGAAGCGAATACTCGACAAGTTGCTGGTTGACGGGAGTCGGGAATAGAGAATCGGCAATAGCAAAAGCGCGCTCTACCGATTCCGTAATTCCGACTCCCTAATTCCCTGCTCTCACCTCACCCCGTGCATCAGCTTGTTGATCAGTGGCGCGATGAGGAACAACAGCACGCCGCCGCCAAGCAGGATCCAGAAGCCCATGGTGTAGCCGGACAGCGCCGAGGCCACGGTCATGCCTTCCTCGCCGCTGACGCTGGCGGCGAACAGTCCGGCCAAGTTGTTGCCGATGGCGGTGGACAGGAACCAGCCGCCCATGCCCAGGCCTACCAGGCGGATCGGCGCCAGCTTGGTGACCATCGACAGGCCAATCGGCGACAGGCACAGCTCGCCCATCGTCTGCAGCACGTAGCAAAGCACCAACGTCCACAGCGGGATCATGCCGTTGCTGCCGACCAGGCTGGACAGCGCGTACATCAGCACGGCGAAGCCCAGCGCATTGCCGATCAGCCCCAGCCCGAACTTGCGTGGAATCGACGGCTCGATGCGGCGCCTGTCCAGCCAGCCCCACAACAGCGCCACCAGCGGCGCCAGCAGCACGATGGCGATGGGATTGACCGACTGGAACCAGCCGATCGGGAATTCCCAGCCACCCAGGTTGCGATCGACGATGTGCTGGGCGAGGAAGTTGAACGAGCTGCCGGCCTGTTCGAAGAACATCCAGAACAGCACGTTGAAGGCAAAGATGATCAGCATCGCGATCACCCGCTGGACCTGCACTTTTCCCGTGCGGATCGCCTCGATCACAAGCATCACGCCCACGCCAATGAACAGCGCGGTGAGCAGCCACTGCAACACTACGGCCCCGGCGCGATCCATCAACAGGTAGACCAGTGGAATGGCCACCAGCACGCCGATGGCCACGTACACCACACGCATGGGGTTGGCGATTTCCGGCGCCGGCTTGCCAACCGGGCCAAGCTGACGCCGACCAAACCAGAACCACACCAGGCTGATCAGCATGCCCACGCCCGACGCTGCGAACACCACGTGGTAGTTGTCGTGCTGCGGCGTACCAAAGACCTGCTCGGCCAGGTAGCTGGTGAGGATCGGCGCGATCAGCGCGCCTGCGTTGATGCCCATGTAGAACAGCGTGAAGCCGCGGTCGCGGCGCGAGTCGCCCGGGGCGTACAACTGCCCGACCATCGAGGAAATGTTCGGCTTGAACAGGCCGTTGCCGACGATGATCGTGGCCAGCCCGAGCATGAAGATCTCATGCTGCGGCACCATCACCATGAACAATCCGGCTGCCATCACCGTGGCACCGAGCAGTATCGATCGCTGGTAACCGATGACCTTGTCGGCGATATAGCCGCCAAACACCGCCGTGGCATACACCAGGGCAAGATAAGCGCCGTAGGTGCGGCTGGCCGATGCCTGGCCCGCTTCATCGCCGCCGAAGAACTGCGACACGATGTAAAGCGTGAGCGCCCAGCGCATGCCGTAGAAGGCAAAGCGTTCCCAGAATTCGGCCATGAACAGCATCCACAACGGACGTGGATGGCCAAGCAACTGCGGATAATCGGGAACAGCCGGACTGGCGCCGGTAACGGAGTTATCGCTCATGCGTCCTCGTCGGTTGTCTGCGCCGCAAAAAATTGCGAGCGACAGATGTAGCCGAGGGCCGTCGTCCCGTCAAATGCATTGCGCTAAATGCGGTGCGCGCTTCAGGTGCCCAGCACGGTGCGCACGTCCAGCAATTCGGGGAAAAACTCCAGGTCCAGCGCCTTCTTCAGAAAGCCCACACCCGAAGAGCCGCCGGTGCCGCGACGGTGGCCGATGATGCGCTCGACGGTCTTCATGTGCCGGAAGCGCCATAACTGGAAGCTTTCCTCCACGTCCACCAGTTGTTCGCACATGTGGTACTCGGGCCAGAATTCGGCGCGGCCTTCATAGATGTGCTTGAACACCGGCAGCAACGCGTCATTGCGCTGGTAGGCCTGCGTCCAATCGCGCTCCAGCAGTCCGGCCGGCACGGCGTGACCGCGGCGCGCCAGATAGCGCAAAAACTCGTCATACAGGCTGGGCGCTTCCAGCACCGCACGCAGATCCGCCTGTGCCGCCGGATCATGCGCGAACACCGCGAGCATCGCCGCGTTCTTGTTGCCCAAGGTGAACTCGATCTTGCGGTACTGCAGTGACTGGAAGCCCGACGACGGACCCAGCACGCCGCGAAACTCCAGGTACTCCGCGGGAGTGAGTGTCTCCAGCACACCCCATTGCGCAAACAACTGCTGCTGTACCTGTTTGACCCGGGCCAGGATCTTCAGGCAGGCGTCGACGTCGTCCTGCTTCAAATGCGTCACCGCGGCGCGCAACTCGTGCAGCAGCAACTTCATCCACAGCTCGGCGACATGGTGCTGGACGATGAACAGCATCTCGTCGTGGTGGTCACTCAACGGCTGCTGCGCCGACAACAGCGTGTCCAGGTGCAGGTAGCCACCGTAGGTGATTTGACCCTTCAGGTCGGTCTGCACGCCTGCTTCGATCTCGCGCTGGTTCTCGCTCACGGTTGATTTCACGCCTCCGGGAAAAGAGCCATGGTAACGGCTGCAACCGCGCCAATCCCTGATTGGCGACAAGACATCAGGCGTCTTCGGCACGTTGCAGAGGCGTACCACGAGGCTCGCGCCGGGACGGCGCTGACGGGTCTGCAAATGGCTCTGCAACGCCATTTTCGCGCCATCCGTGCGCTCGCGCATGCTGCGCCGTACCTTGCTCGAAGACGGCTCATCCTGCTATCAAGCGCGGTCTTGTGCATTCATTGCGCGGCTGATTTCAAGTCACGCGCGCACACCCTCATCATCAACTGCGGAGCGCGCTGTGACCATCGCCGCCAAGTTTGAAATCGAATATCTGCAATACCTCGATGCGGAAGGCAAGCAGGTGCGGGACGACCTGCCGGCCTTTGCCAACGACCTGGAGTACATGGTCAAGCTGTACAAGCTGATGCTGTCCACGCGCGTGTTCGACGCCAAGTCGATCGCGCTGCAGCGCACCGGCAAGCTGGGCACCTACGCCAGTTGCCTGGGCCACGAAGCCGCGCATGTGGGCATCGGCAGCGCCATGCGGCCGGAGGACGTGCTGGCGCCGAGCTATCGTGAATACGGCGCGCAGCTGTACCGCGGCGTGCAGCCGCGCGAGGTGTACATGTACTGGGGTGGCGACGAGCGAGGCAATGACTACCAGACCGAGCCGGCGCGACACGACTTTGCCTGGTCGGTGCCGATCGGTACGCAATGCCTGCACGCCGCCGGCTCCGCGTTGGCCTTCAAGATCCGCGGCGAGAAACGCGTTGCGGTATGCACCATCGGCGACGGCGGTTCGTCCAAGGGCGACTTCTACGGCGCCATCAACATTGCCGGTGCACGCGGCCTGCCGCTGGTGGCGGTCATCGTCAACAACCAGTGGGCGATCTCGGTGCCACGCAAGATCCAGTCCGGTGCACCCACGCTGGCGCAGAAGGGCATCGCCGCCGGGCTGTTTTGCATCCAGGTCGACGGCAACGACATCATCGCCGTGCGCAAGGCAATGGAAGACGCCCTCGAGCGAGCGCGCAGTGGCGGGGGCGGCAGCGTGATCGAGGCGGTGACCTATCGCCTGGGCGACCACACCACCGCCGACGATGCACGCCGCTACCGCGGCGAGCAGGAAGTGAAGGACGCATGGGCAAAGGAGCCGATGAAGCGCCTGCGCAACTGGCTGGTGGCCAAGGGTGCGTGGGACGAGGCGAAGGAGGAGGCCTGGAAGACCGAGTGCGACGACTGGATGGACAACGAGGTCAACGCCTATCTGGAAACCCAGTCGCAACCGGTCACGGCGATGTTCGACTACACCTTCGCCGAAGTCCCCGCCGACCTCGCCAAACAACGCGATTACGTCCTCTCGCTTGAATCCACGGACCACTGAGTCATGGCACAGATCACTCTCATTGAAGCAGTCACGCAGGCACTGGCCTGGGAAATGGCCCACGACGAATCGGTCGTGGTATTGGGCGAGGACGTGGGTGTCAACGGCGGCGTGTTCCGAGCCACCCAGGGCCTGGCAACGAAGTTCGGCGAGTGGCGCGTGTTCGACACGCCGCTGGATGAAACCACCATTGCCGGCGTCACCGTCGGCCTGGCCGTGCAGGGCATGAAGCCGGTTGCCGAGGCGCAGTTCGAAGGCTTCATCTACCCGATGATGGAACAGATCGCCTGCCACGCCGCGCGCATGCGCAACCGCACGCGCGGCCGGCTCACGGTTCCGGCGGTGTTCCGTGCACCCTGGGGCGGCGGCATCCGCGCTCCGGAGCACCACTCCGAGGCAAACGAGCATTTGTTCACCAACATCCCGGGTTTACGCGTGGTGCTGCCGTCTTCGCCGGCACGCGCCTATGGCCTGTTGCTGGCGGCGATCCGTGATCCGGATCCGGTCATGTTCTTCGAACCCAAGCGCATCTATCGCCAGTACAAGGAAGAGGTGCCGGACGACGGCGAGGCCTTGCCGCTGGATGTGTGCTTCGTACTGCGCGACGGCACCGACGTGACCCTGGTGACCTGGGGTGCGCAGGTGAAGGAGTGCCTGGAAGCTGCCGACGAACTGGCCGCCGAAGGCATCAGCGCCGAAGTGATCGACGTGGCCACGCTCACCCCGCTGGACTTCGACACCATCGCCGAATCGGTGCACAAGACCGGTCGCTGCGTCATCGTGCATGAGGCGCCAAAGACCGCCGGTTTTGGCGCCGAGATTGCCGCGCGCCTGGCCGAGGAATGCATCTACGACCTGCTGGCGCCGGTGGAGCGCGTCACCGGCCCGGACACGCACATCCCGCTGTTTCGCCTGGAGATGAAATACCTGCCCAGCGTAGAACGCGTGGTGGCCGCGGCCAAGCGGACGCTGGCGGCGTCATAATCGGCGGTGCAATGCGCGTAGGGCGGGCACTGCCCGCCGCACTGCTGCAGTGGCCGCGCAGGACCTGACAAAAAGCTGGCGGGCAATGCCCGCCCTACAACACGGATCTGATCCCATGGCTGACATCAAGACGTTCTACCTCCCTGACCTGGGCGAAGGCCTGCCCGACGCGACCATCGTCGAGTGGCACGTGAAGGTAGGCGACTCCATCAAGCTGGACGCGCCGTTGTGCGCGATGGAAACGGCAAAGGCCGTGGTCGACGTGCCCTCGCCGTATACCGGCAAGGTGACCAAGCTGCACGGCGCTGCCGGTGACGTGATCGAGACCGGCGCGGAACTCGCCGATTTCGAACCCGACCCCAACGCCAAGCAGCGCGCAGAGGCAGCGTCCACCGGCCATCACCATGGCCCGAAGAAAGCCGCCGGCGGTGCCGGATCGCCAACGCCTGATCCAACCGACCATGCCGACAACGTCATTGCCTCTGACGAGGGCGGCGTCATCGCGGAAAGTGGCCAGACCGCACGCGAGGACGAAGGCACCGTGGTCGGCGCGATGATCAGCAGCAACGCCGTGCACGTCGAGCAGGCCGCCAGCATCGGCGGCGTCAAGGCGGTGCCGGCGGTGCGTGCGCTGGCTAAGAAACTCAAGATCGACCTCAGCCGCGTGCGCCCCAGTGGCGCTGGCGACGTGGTCACGCTCAAGGACGTCAAGCAAGCCGCCGCCAACGGCGCCGCTGCCCTCGGTGCCGCCCCGGCGCGCGGCGCGCCGGCGCCTGCCGCGCAGCCGTCCGCGCAACCGGCGCAAGCGGGCCACACCGCCGTATCGCAATCCGGACGACCGATGCGCACCGCCTCGCCCAGCGTGCAAGCCAGCGGCCAACCGGAGCAGCTCAAGGGCGTGCGCCGCAACATGGCGCGGGTCATGGCCGACGCCCACGCCCGGGTGGTGCCAACCACGCTCGTGGACGACGCCGACCTGCACGCGTGGATCGGCAAGCAGGACATCACCGCGCGCCTGATCCGTTCCATCGTCGCCGCATGCAGGGCCGTGCCGGCATTGAATGCGTGGTTTGACGACAAGAGCCTGAGCCGCACCCAGCATCCGCAGGTGGACATCGGCATCGCCGTGGACACCGACGACGGGCTGTTCGTGCCGGCGTTGCGCAACGCCGACGTGCTCGACGCCGCCGGCATCCGCGCCGCGATCAAGCGTCTGCGCACGCAGGTCGAAGAGCGCACCATCCCGGCTTCGGAACTGTCCGGCTACACCATCAGCCTGTCCAACTTCGGCATGTTCGCTGGCCGCTATGCCACGCCGGTGGTGGTGCCGCCGACGGTCGCCATCGTCGGCGCCGGCAAACTCAGCCACGACGTGGTGGCGGTGATGGGCGGCATCGAAGTGCATCGGCGCATGCCCATCAGTTTGACCTTTGACCACCGTGCCGCCACCGGCGGTGAGGCGGCGCGCTTCCTCAAGGCACTTCTGGACGATTTGTCGCTGCCGCAATAGCAGGAGCTGGCGAATAGGAAATAGGGAGCATGCTCTTGCTCTTCGATTCGCTATTCCCTATTCCCGCTCTTCCCTGCTCCTCAATAATCGCGCACGTCCACGATCACGCAGCAGCGGGCGGTGTAGTCGCGGTCGTGGCTTGGCCATTGCACCGCGCCCAAGGCCGCAGTGGCGGCTGGCCACGGTTCGTTGTCCAGCAATGCCTCGGTACGCGTGCGGCCGTCAGTGCGGAAGCCGTGCACCAGTCGCGCCCAGTGCATCTGCGGAGCCAGCATTTCGCGCTTGAAGGCGTCTTCGAATACCGTCATCGCGCTGGCGGGGATCAGCAGCGCGTCGTCGGTGTCCCCGCGCACGGTGAACGGGCCGATGAACACGTCCCACGCACGCATGCCGATGGTCCATTCCTCGATGCGCAGGTAGCGGTCGTCGGTGACGTACCAGCATGCCGCCAGCAGCACGTGCAGCATGTTGTGCTCGAACGCGCGCAGCGCATCGCGACAGCCGGTCTCGCCACCGCCAACCCCGGCGAAGCTTTCTTCGATCTGACGCTCTTCGCTCAACACCACATCGATGTCCAGCCGGCCGGCAGCGCCACCGTCTCCCTCGTGCCAGGTGGCACGCAAGGCGGGGAAGTCATCGTCGGTGACCAGCCAGTCATCCTCGCCCACGGCCAGCTCGACCTCATGCCGTGCAAACAGGCGCAGCAGGTATTTCTGTAGCGTCGCGTTGTCCATCAAGCTCCCCTGTGGATCCGACGCTGGCATCCTGCCATGGACGGAGGTCACGTCAATCATGTCATGCGTGACGCCTTTGTCGCACGCGCGCCATCAAAGGTCGAAGCGGTAACTGAGCTTGACCAGCAACTGCTCGTCATTGCGCAGCGCAAAGCTGTCGACGAAGGCGGCACTGCTGCCCGCCACGCGATCACCCAATGCGTAGCCGCCGCGACCATAGACCACGTACAGATACGACAGCGGCGCGAGTTCGTAGCGATAGCGCAACTGCAGGCCGAGGTTGCGCACGCTGAAGTCCTCCACCGTGTCCGCGCTGGCGACCGCGCGACCGCTGGCGGCCACCCGGTAAGCGCCGCGAGCGCGCGCGTCCAGCCCGATTGCCTGCAGCTTCAGGCGCAACTCCTGGTGCTCGTCGATGCTCCAGTCGAAACCGGCATCGATCTGCATGGAACGTTCGTCGAAGCGGCCTACCAGGTTGTCACGCTGCCACACCAGCCAGCCGGGCGTGTACTCGAGGTAGGGCCCGGCATGGATGCTGAAGGCATCGCTGACGAAATAAGTGGGGATGAAGCTGATGTTGTAGCCGATGCGGCGGTTGCCGGCCAAGCCACCGGTCAACGCCTCCGCCTCCAGCTTGTATGCCCAGTCACCGTGGCGAGGGCTGACGCGCGTCCACGCCAGGTCGGCGGACGGCGGCAGGAACAACGCGCCGTGGCCGCGCGTCAGCAAGTCGTGCCAACCGGCGCTGTTGATGTTGACTTGCACCTGTTCGCGCGCGCCATCGCGCAGGTCGCTGACGCGGCTGATACGCAGTTGCCGACGCAATCGCAGGCCGCTGTCGTTGTCCAGTGCATCAATGCGCAAGCGCCAGTCGTGCGAGCTGTACGCCGAGTCCGCAGGCAGCGCGGTGTTGCGCTTGCGTACTTCCCAGTGGGCGTAGTTGAAATCGTTGCGCTGCAGGTAACCAAGGTCGTTGATCTGCAACTGGTCGCCGAAATGCATGCCCAGCCATTGCTGGCGCCAGCCGTTGCCCATCTCGTAATCGGCAAGCAGGGTGCCGCCGCTGTCGCGCGTATGCGTGCCTGCCTGGGCGACGTCGCTGACGACCACGTTGGTCGCCACCGTCAGGCGCGGGGTAGGTTGCCAATGATGGTCGACACCGGCCACCGTTGCCTGGCGGTCGATCCACGGGCGGTCCACGTTGGTGACCAGCAAGCCGAGGCTTTGCGTGCCGAAATCGTGGGCGACCCGCGCGGCGGCAAAGGTGCGCCCGGCATCACCGGCCTCCTGCGCGGCAAGTACACCGTAACTGGTACCGCCCACGCTGCCGTTGAGCTTCACCGCCGCGTCGATGTCGCTGGCGCCATGACCGTCATCGGACGGGCCGCCGACGCGGCGCGTGTAGATGAGCTGGCTGTTGTCGTCCAGCAGGCTGAAGTCAAACAGGCCCTGGTTCTCGGTGAAGAACGGCCGCTTGTCGCTGACATAGGTTTCGGTGGCGCCGAAGTTGATCACCAGGTCGTCGCTTTCCACTTGGCCAAAATCCGGATGCAGGGCGGCGGTCAACTGGAATTGACCGCTGGGTTTCCACAGGATGTCCGCCCCTTGCTGCAGACGGCTGCGGCCGCGCACGTTGTCGTATTGCGCGGACACGTACGGCGTTATCGCCAACAGCATCTGGTTGTACGCCGGCACTTCGACGGCGCTGAAGTCGGACAGGAACCTCGGCCGCTTGAAACTGGCCACCGGCCACGCATCGCGCTCACCGGTGGCGCCGATCACGCGGTCAAGATAAACCCCGAGTGTTCGCTTGCCGCCATGCGCCGCATGCATCGGCGCGATGTACCACGGGATCAGCATTTCCACGCTCCAGCCATCGGCATCACTGCTTACTGCATGGCGCCAGTTGCCGTCCCAATCCTTGTTGAAGTTGCTCTGATTGGTCACCACCGCGTCGTAGATGCCTCCGGTGGAACTGACGGTGAAGGCGTAGCCGGTGCGGCCATTGCCGTCGAAGTCGACCATCAGGTTGACGCGGTCAACCTGGTCCTCGAAATCGCGCTGCACGCGTTGCGACGTACGCGTCACGCCAGGTGGCTGCTCGCAGCGGAATGCCATGGCCAGACCTTCGGGCGTGGCCAGGACCCACGCCTCGGTACTCAGCGTGGCGAGCTTGCCGGTCAGCGGCTGGACCTGGCGAAAATCCGTGACGTGCTGTGCACCCGCCCATTCGCCAGGCTGGATTTTCCCGTCGATATCGACCGCCCGTGCCGACAACGGCAGTGCGGCTAACACAATCAGGCAAAGGCATGCGAGGCGCATGTCGACACTTCCATGGGGGGCATGCTCAGGGGGACGAGGATGCAAATCGTCAGTGCGGTCGGGGCGTGCAGCATGCCGCGAGGAGCCACTCGCGGGCGACGGCCAGAAGTCACGCGATGGGCTAGCGCACCTTGCCGTCGGCCACGCGCGCCGTGCCCAACCGGCAGCTGATCAGTGGGGAGTATCGGCCAGCGCTTGAGGACGGCGGCACCAAAGCCACTGCCGCAACCCAATAGCAAGCAGCAACGCCGCGGCAAAGCCGCCGTACGCGTACAGCGCAGGCGCGACGTGTTGCCAGATGGCGCCGCTGTGGCGACCCAGCGCCTCCACTGGCGCAGCTTCGTAGCCGTCATAGCCCATGCGTGCCATCCACACCGCAGTGGCCGCCGCCAGCAGCAGCGCCAGCGCGTCGAACGCGCGCCGCATCCGCGTGCGCGCCAACGACTTTGGCCAGGACCAGTACACCCAGGCCAGCACCAGCAGCCATGGACCGATCAACATCAGCGACAGGAAGCGCATCAAGCGCTGTCCGCCGCTGCCAGCTCCGCCAGTTCTGCACGCAGCTGGACGATGGCGGCATCGCGGCCAGACGCATCGGCGAAGTCCGCGCTGAGCGCAGCGTCCTGGCCGTCGACGACGATGGCGAACGCCATCTCGCGTGGCTCGACCTGCAGCGCCGCGCCAGCGCCACGCAGCGCCTTGATGCAAGCGCCCGCCGCGCGCGGATCGGCAAAGCCGCGGGAAGTGGCAAGCTGCTGGCCATCGGCGGCAAGCAGGCGGAAGCGGAAGCTGCCGTCAGCATCGCGGAAGCTGACGAAGCGGGCCAGCTTGCCGCCCTTGCGTGTCGCCGGCGCCGACACGGCCTTGGCTGATGCGCCGCGGCCGAGCCCGACCGCTTCGCGCAAAGCCTCCAGCAGAGGCGTGGCACTGGCCCGCGCCTTGGCGGCACCCGCTTGCAGGACCGACTCGATGTCGTCCGGGTGCGCCATCAACGCGTCATAGCGCGCGCGCAGTGGCGCGATCTCGCGCTCCAGGCGATCAAACAACACGCCCTTGGCCTCGCCCCAGCCCATGCCTTCGCGCAGCGCCGCGCCAAAGGTGGCGGTTTCTTCGGCGCCGGCAAAAGCCTGGTAGATGGTGAACAGCGCGCTGTCGGCCGTGTCCTTGGCCTCACCGGGCGCGCGCGAGTCGGTGACGATGCGCAGGATGGCCTCGCGCAGGCGCTTGGGACCGCCTTCGAACAGCGGGATGGTGTTGTCGTAGCTCTTGGACATCTTGCGTCCGTCGAGGCCGGGCAAGGTGGCGACCTGTTCTTCCACCACCGCCTCCGGCAGCACGAAAAACGTGCCGCCGTAAACGTGGTTGAAGCGTTGGCCAATGTCGCGTGCCATCTCGATGTGCTGCACCTGGTCGCGCCCGACCGGCACCTTGTTGGCATTGAAGGCAAGGATGTCCGCCGCCATCAGTACCGGGTACATGTACAGCCCGGCGTTGATGCCGGCGTCGGCATCCTCGCCGGCAGTCGCGTTGCGCTCGACCGCGGCCTTGTACGCATGGGCGCGGTTGAGCAGACCCTTGGCGGTGACGCAGGTCAGCAGCCAGGTCAGTTCGGGGATCTCCGGAATATCCGACTGCCGGTACAGCGTGGAACGACCCGGATCCAGGCCGGCGGCCAACCAGGTGGCGGCGATCTCCAGCCGCGAGCGGCGCACGCGGGCGGGGTCGTCGCACTTGATCAACGCGTGCAGGTCGGCCATGAAGTAGAACGCGTCGACGTCAGCGCGCGTGCTGGCGGCAATGGCCGGGCGGATGGCGCCCACGTAGTTGCCAAGGTGCGGCGTGCCGGTGGTGGTGATGCCGGTCAGGACACGGGTTTGCATGGGATGGGTTTCGACTGTGAAGGGCAAGGCGTCAGCGCAGCAAGGTGGACTTGCCAAACAGCGACTCGACCAGGTCCACCGCCAGCTTGGCCGTGGCGTTGCAATGATCAAATGCCGGGTTCAACTCCACGATGTCCAGCGAGCCGAGGCGGCCGGTGTCGGCGATCATCTCCATGCACAACTGCGCCTCGCGATAGGTGGGACCGCCGCACACCGTGGTGCCGACGCCCGGAGCGATCGGCGGATCGAGGAAATCCACATCGAAGCTCACGTGCAGGTGGGTGTCGGCGTCGATCCCGGCCAGCGCCTCGATCATCACCCCGCGCATGCCGATCTCGTCGATGCGGCGCATGTCGTACACCTGCACCTGCGCCTCGCGCACCAGGCGCTTCTCTTCGTCATCCACCGAGCGGATGCCAACGTAACGCACTACGTCCGGCGTGATCGCCGGCACCTGGCCCCCGATGCTGATCAGTTCCTGCGGACCATTGCCGCACAGGCACGCCACCGGCATGCCATGGGTGTTGCCCGAAGGTGTCGCCCCGGCGGTGTTGAAGTCGGTGTGCGCATCCAGCCACAGCACGCGCAGCTTCAGACCCTGCTCGCGGCAATGCCGCGCGACGGCGGAGATCGAGCCGATGCCCAGGCAGTGATCGCCGCCGAGCATGATCGGCAGCTTGCCGTCGGCCAGCTCGCGATAGATCGCCTCGTGCGCCGCGGTATTCCACGCCACCACTTCGGCGAGGTGGCGATAGCCATAGTCCGGCGGCAACCAGGGATTGAGCGGGCCGTGCACGTTGCCGCGGTCCACCACCGTCACGCCGCGGCGTTGCAGATGGCTGGCCAACTCGGCGACGCGCAACGCTTCGGGCCCCATGGAGGCGCCGCGATGTCCGGCGCCGATATCCGTCGGCACACCAATGAGGGAGATTGTCTG
>JBDTIE010000065.1:0-13155 GCA_039936515.1 Rhodanobacter sp.
ATGCGGGGCCTTGCGCTCGCGGCTCAAGCGCGTGCAACTGACCACTTCCAGCCCGGCGGCCGTGGCCAGGCCGGCCAGTTGTTCGGGCTTGAAGCCGAGGTTGCGGTGGTCGAACGGCGCCACCACCGCGCGGTGGTCGTGCCGGCTCAGTGTCACCGCCAGCAGTCGGCCGCCGCCGCGCAGCAGGCGCGCGGCCTCGGCCACCGCCTTGGCCGGGTGCTCGGCGTAGGTCAGCGCGTGCAGCATCAACACAAGGTCAAAGCGCTGGCGGCCCATGTTCAACGCGTGCATGTCGCCGTGACGCACCTGCACGTTCGCAAACCCCTTCAACCGGCGTGTGGCAGCCTCTACCACGCGTTCACTGGAGTCGACGCAGATGATGGAATGAGCGTGTGGCGCCAGCAGCTCGGCGGTGACGCCGTCACCGGAGGCGATGTCCAGCACGTCGCCGGTGGCAAGCAATTGCAGCAGCGATCGCGCCACCGTCTCCCACGTGCGACCAGGCGAATAGTGGCGCTCCATGTCGCCGGCCACGGTATCGGCCCAGCCCTCGCCGCGGGCGCGGTCAGCCAGCACGCGCGGCACGCGCGCGGCATCCTCGCGCAGCAGCGCGTCGTCAATGCTCTCGCGCAGTGACGCCAGCAAGGTGTGCTGGGCGGCGTCGCCCTCGTTGTTGGCGCGGTAATAGGCCGAGACACCGGAACGGCGGTCACGCACCAATCCGGCATCCCGCAGTTTGGCCAGGTGCGTGGATACCCGCGGTTGTGCCAGGTGCAGCACGGCGGCCAGCTCGGCGACGGTCAGCTCCTCGTGCTCGAGCAGCGCCAGCAGGCGCACCCGGGTGGGATCGGCGAGCAGGCGCAGCACGCCGGACGCGGTCGCCAGATCCATCGGTATCTCTCCATCGCGATACAAAGATTGACAGGCTAGGCGGGCGCTGGCCGTGCGTCAAGCGCTGGTGAGGTCGCCGAAAGCCGATGCGGAGCGCAATTGACGCGCGCTGGGCACGCCGCGCCGAAAAAGGGGATGCCGACCAACGCCGGTACAATGGCTGGCACGGCGGTCGATCGAACTGGCCGCTGCCGCCTTCCGGAACCACCACATGCAAGATCCGTCCATCCACGCGCCGCGCATCGCGTGTGCGCAGGCGCAACCCAATATCGCGCTGGTCAAGTATTGGGGCAAGCGCGAGGGTAGCTTGAATCTTCCGGCGAGCGGCTCGCTGTCGGTGACGCTGGAGGCGTTGCACACGCGCACCGTGGTGGCGTTTGACCCGGCGCTGGAGCGCGATGAGTTGTGGCGCGACGGCGCCGAGCACGCAGCCGAAAGCGAGCGCGTCGCCGGCTTCCTCGACCTGTTGCGCGCCCGTGCTGGCAGTGACCTGCATGCGCGGGTGACGACGCACAACAATTTTCCCACTGGCGCCGGCCTGGCATCCTCGGCTTCAGGCTTCGCGGCGCTGGCAGTCGCCGGCAGCGCGGCCCTGGGGCTGGCACTGGAGCCACGCGAACTGTCGGCGCTGGCGCGACGGGGTTCCGGATCGGCAGCGCGATCCATTTTTGGCGGCTTCGTGTGCATGGACAAGGGCGTGCGAGAGGACGGCGCCGACGCCTGCGCACGGCCGCTGCTGGATGGCACGCAATGGCCGCTGTGTGTTGTGGTGGCGGTGACTTCCACCGCGATCAAGGCGGTCGGTTCCGGGCCGGGCATGGAGATCAGCCGTCGCACGTCACCGTTCCATGCCGCGTGGCTGGAGGGGGCGCAGGACGACCTGGTTGCCGCCGGACATGCAATCACCGCGCGCGATTTCGCCGCACTTGCGCAGGTAAGCGAACACAGCTGCCTGAAGATGCACGCGGTGATGCTCGCCAGCCAGCCGGCGCTGGTGTACTGGAATGGCGCGACGGTGGAGTGCCTGCACGTCATTCGCAGCCTGCGCGAGCGCGACGGGCTGGGCGTGTTCTTCACCATCGATGCCGGGCCGCAGGTCAAGGCAGTGTGCCTGCCGCAGGACGCCGGCCGCGTGGCTGAGGCGCTGCGTACCGTTGCCGGTGTGCAGACGGTGCTGGTCAGCGGGCTGGGCGCCGGCGCGCGCTTGATTGCTGCGGAGCTGGCGTGAGTTCCATCCTCTGCAGTGCACCGGGCAAGCTTGTGCTGTGCGGGGAATATGCCGTGCTGGAGGGCGCCAGCGCGATTGTGCTGGCGGTGGATCGGCGCGCGCAGGTGACGCTCACGGCGCGCCGGGACGGCGACTTCGTGGTCGATGCGCCGGCGCTGGGCATCCACGGCGCGCATGGACGTCTGGACGGCCAGCGCCGCATGGCGTGGCATGGTGTCGATGCCGCCACTGCCGCACACCTGCACCTGGCGGCCTCAGTGATCGAGGACGCAGCAATCGACGGCACCATCGCGCCGTTCCACGCGCAACTGGACACCACCGCGCTGTTTGCCGTCGACGCGCGGTCGAGCAAGCTGGGGCTGGGTTCCAGTGCAGCGCTGACCGTCGCTTTCGCTGGCGCCGTGGCCACGCACATGGGGCGTGCGCTGCCTGGTGCTGCGCGTCTGATTTCCGCGCATCGGCGCATGCAGGGCGGGCGCGGCAGCGGGTTGGACATTGCAGCGAGTCTTGCCGGCGGCAGCATCCTCTACCGGTTGCGAGACGGGCAGCCAGAGATGACTCCCGTGGCGTGGCCCGAACGGCTGGCGTTTGCCTGCGTCTGGTCAGGGAAGAGCGCATCCACCGGAGTATTCTTGGGCGGCTTGGCTGCATGGCGCGCCCGTGCCGGGTCCGAATATGCGGCGTTGATGCGTGAGCTGTCCGCGTGTGCCGAAGCAGCCGCCGAGGCGTTTGCTGCCGGCGCCACCACCGAACTGCTGCAAACCATTACTGCGTACGCCGCTGGTCTGGAGCGGCTGGGGGCAGCCAGCGGGATGGACATCGTCTGTGCCGAACATCGCGCGCTGGCGGCGCTCGCGGCTGACAGCGGGGTGGTCTACAAGAGCTGCGGCGCGGGCGGTGGTGATCTTGGCGTGGCGTTGACTGATGATGCGGATCGCCTGCTGGCGTTCAGCCATGCGGTTGCGCGGGCGGGCATGCGTACGCTCGATGTGCGGATCGATCCACACGGTCCGCGCGTGCACTGGACAACCTGAGGGGAACAAGCGAGCCATGGAATCTGTCATCTCCGACACCACCACCGGAAATAGCCATCCCGCGCGCATGCCCGGCTTCTACAAGCTGTCGGTGGCCGAACGCGTGCAGCTGGTGCACGAGCGTGGGCTGCTGTCGCGCGAGGACTATCGCGCATGGCTGAGCGGTGAGCACACGCTGGACGTGGCGCTGGCCGACAAGATGATCGAGAACGTGGTCGGCGTCATGGGCCTGCCGGTGGGGCTGGGGCTGAACTTCCTGATCAACGGCAAGGATTACGTGATCCCGCTGGTGGTCGAGGAGCCGTCCATCGTCGCCGCGTTGAGTTCAGCGGCCAAGCTGGTGCGCAGTGCCGGTGGCTTCAGCACGCGCAGCACCAAGCCGATCCTGATCGGCCAGGTGCAAGTGGTGGATGTGGCGCACTCGGCCAAGGCGCGCATCGCACTGCTGCAGCGCAAGGACGAGATCATCAACCTCGCCAATAGCCTGCACCCGCGCATGGTCGCGCGCGGCGGCGGTGCGCTGGACGTCGAGGTGATGGTGCACGTCGCCCCCGACGGCGGGCGCGACATGGTGGTGCTGCACTTGCTGGTGGATACGTGCGACGCGATGGGCGCCAACCTGGTCAACTCGATGTGCGAGGGCATCGCCTCGCTGGTGGAGTCCATCAGCGGGGGGAGGGTGTTCCTGCGTATCCTGTCCAACCTTACCGACCGTGCCTTGGTGTGGGCGCGCGCGGTGATCCCGACCGCGTTGCTGGCCACCGCCGGACGCGACGGCGCGGAGGTGCGTGACGGCATCATCCTGGCCAATGACCTGGCCATCGTCGATCCGTACCGCGCCGCCACCCACAACAAGGGCGTGATGAATGGCGTGGATGCCGTGGCGTTGGCCACCGGCAATGACTGGCGTGCGCTGGAGGCGGCCGCGCATGCGTATGCCGCGCGCGGCAAGGGCTACACCGCGCTCACCAGCTGGAGCAAGGACGAGGAGGGCAACCTGGTTGGCAGCATCGAGATGCCGATGAAGGTCGGCACCGTCGGCGGTCCGCTGCAGTCCAACCCGACAGTCGCGCTCAACCATCGCCTGCTCGACGTGCACAGCGCGCGCGAGTTGGCGGAGGTGATGGGCGCGGTCGGGCTGGCGCAGAACTTCTCCGCACTGCGGGCGCTGGTCACCGATGGCATCCAGCACGGGCACATGAGCCTGCATGCGCGCAGCGTAGCCATTGCCGCCGGCGCCACGGTCGACATCTTCGATGCGGTGGTGCGCCGGCTGCAGGCCGATGGCGATATCAAGATCTGGCGTGCGCAGGAAATCATCGCCGAGCTGCGCGCGCAGGCCGACCCTGCGTCGGGCAAGCACGGCCGCAGCCAGGTGACGGAAGAAACTTTCAGCGCCGGCCACGGCAAGGTCATCCTGCTCGGTGAGCACGCGGTGGTGTATGGCCGCCATGCCATCGCCGGGCCGGTGCCGTTGGCGATCCGCGCGCGAGTGGAAGATGCGCGCGAGGGCGTCACGCTGGTGATCCCGCGCTGGGGCATCGAGCAGCGCCTGCACCGCGACGCGGTCAGTCCCGGTTCGTTCCAGCAGTCGCTGGCGATGATCCTGGACCGCCTGGGCATTGCCGACCGCCCGCTGCGTATCGAGGCGTACCCGTCCGTGCCGCGGGCCATGGGGCTGGGCGGCTCCGCGGCGCTGGCGGTGGCGGTGATCCGCGCCTTGGACAGCCACTGTCGCCTGGGCATGGATGACGACGCCATCTGCGCTCTGGCGTTTGCCTGCGAGCAGATCGCGCATGGCACGCCTTCGGGAATCGACAACACCGTGGCGACCTATGGACGGCCTTTGCTGTATTGCCGCGGCGAGCCGCCGCTGGTGCGCACGCTCAGCCTGCGTGAGCCGTTGCCGCTGGTCATCGGCATGAGTGGCGCGGAAAGCCTCACTGCGCGCATGGTCGCGCGCGTGCATGGCGCGTGGCAACGCAACCGCGCGCTGTACGAGCGCATCTTCGACGAAATCGACGCGCTCACCCTGCACGCGCTGGATGCGCTGGAAGCGCACGACGTGGTGCAGCTGGGTGAGTTGATGAACATCTGCCAGGGCCAGTTGAACGCGCTGCAGGTTTCCTGCGCGCCGATCGAGGAGTTGGTGCAGTTGGCGCGCGACAACGGCGCGGTTGGCGCCAAGCTCACTGGTGGCGGTGGCGGCGGTTCGGTCATTGCGCTGTGTCCGGAGGGCGGCGCGCAAGTGGTGCGTGCGATGCAGGCAGCTGGCTACCAGGCGATGGAGGTGGCCTTTGGCTGAGAACACGCCGGTGCACGCCACGGTGTCCTCCGATGCCGAGCAACTGATCCTGGTCGACGCCGACGACCGCGAGCTGGGCCATGACAGCAAGGCCGCCTGCCACGATGGTGCTGGCGTGCTGCACCGCGCGTTCTCGCTGTTCGTGTTCAACGGCGCCGGTGAATTGCTGCTGCAGCAGCGCAGCGCCGGCAAGCGACTGTGGCCGGGCTACTGGGCCAACAGCTGCTGCAGCCACCCGCGGCGTGGCGAGAGCATGCAGCAGGCCACGCAGCGTCGGCTGCAGCAGGAACTAGGCATGGCCTGCGAGTTGCGCTACCTGTTCAAGTTCCAGTACCAAGCGCATTACCGCGACCTCGGCTCGGAGCATGAATTGTGCTGGGTGTATGTCGGCCAGACCGATGCGCCCGTACTGGCCAACGCCAGCGAGGTGGCGGCGTGGCGATTCGTCAGCCCCGACGTGCTGGATGCCGAAATGCTCGCCACTCCGGACCACTTCACACCGTGGCTCAAGCTGGAATGGCAGCGCTTGCGGCGTCAGTTCAACGCGGCGTTGCCACCGGGCGCGGCCTGAGGCACTACGCGGCTGCTCGCTGCGTGCTGCAGAACCCGTGTCAGCGCCTTGGCACGCCAGCGATCGTGGACGTTGCCCCGCCTGAGGAGGTGGCTGACATCCGCCGTGGGCGCATTCGATCGGCATCCCGACTAAAATGATCCGCTTGTGCCACGCGGAAGCCTTGCCATGGATTTCAGCTTTACCGAAGAACAGTTGTCGATTCAGTCAGTCGCCCGCGACTTTGCGCACAAGCGCATCGTCCCGGTTGCCGCGCAGATGGACGCCAACGCGGAGTTCCCGCTGGACAACATCCGCGAGATGGGCAAGCTCGGGCTGATGAGCATCGAGGTGCCCGAAGCGTACGGTGGTGCCGGCATGGACCCGATCGCCTACGTGCTGGCGATGATCGAGATTGCCGCCGCCGATGCGGCCACCTCCACCATCATGTCGGTCAACAATTCGCTGTTCTGCAACGCGATCCTCAAACACGGCAGCGAAGAGCAGAAGCAGACCTTCGTTCGCGCCATTGCCAGCGGCGAGGCCATCGGGGCCTACGCGCTGACCGAGGCGCAGTCCGGATCCGACGCCTCGGCGATGCACACGCGCGCCACGCAGAATGCGGCCGGTGACTGGGTCATCAATGGCAAGAAGAGCTGGATCACCTCCGGACAGGTCGCGCGCTACCTGGTGTTGTTTGCGCTGACCACACCCGGTATCGGCGCCAAGGGTATTTCCGCCTTCATCATTGATACGCAATTGCCCGGCTTCCACGCTGGCAAGACCGAACCCAAGCTGGGCATTCGCGCGTCGGCAACGTGCGAGATCGAATTTGCCGACTATGTGTGCCCGCGTGAAAACCTTCTGGGTGAGGCCGGCCGCGGTTTCGCCTTGGCCATGGGCGTGCTCGATGCCGGACGCATCGGCATTGCCTCGCAGTCAGTGGGCATCGCGCGTGCCGCTTACGAGGCATCGCTGGCATGGGTGCGCGAGCGCAAGGCATTTGGCCATCCCATTGGCAGCTTCCAGATGACGCAGGCCAAGATCGCGGACATGAAATGCAAGCTCGATGCAGCCACGTTGTTGACGCTGCGCGCGGCCTGGTCCAAGGGCGAGGCCGAAAAAACCGGTGGCCGCTTCGGAACCGAGGCGGCGGTGGCCAAACTCACCGCCTCCGAAGCCGCGATGTGGATCGCCCACCAGGCCGTGCAAATTCACGGCGGCATGGGTTACTCACGCGAGATGCCGCTGGAGCGCTACTTTCGCGATGCCAAGATCACGGAGATCTACGAGGGCACCAGCGAGATCCAGCGGCTGGTCATCGCGCGGGCGGAGACCGGGTTGCGCTGATCGCGGGGAAAGCCCGCCATCTGCGCCGGCTGGCAGCCTCTGCTCTGCGCCCGTGCGGGTGCCACGGGAGCAGGATTCGGCCTGCGGGCTTACGGTGCCGCCGCCCAAGCGGTCCCGCTCAAAGCCCGCGGCGCGGGTCCGAATCAAAGCCTGGCACGTCCTCGCCCAGCGCCGTTGCCGGAACCGGCTCAGGGTCCAGCTTGTCGCCCAGGACGCGGCGCACCGAGACGTAGAACACCGGGATAAGCAGCACGCCCAGGAAGGTGGCGAACAGCATGCCGCCGACCACGCCGGTGCCGATGGCGTGGCGTGCATTGGCGCCGGCGCCGGTGGAGATGAAAAGCGGAAACACGCCCAGGATGAAGGACAGCGAGGTCATCATGATCGGTCGCAGGCGCAATCGGGCGGCATCGACCGTGGCGTCGCGCAGGCTGCGTCCGGCCTGCTGCTCGGCGACGGCGAACTCCACGATCAGGATGGCGTTCTTGGCTGCCAGGCCGATCACGGTGATCAGTCCGATCTTGAAGTAGATGTCGTTGGGCAGTCCGCGCAGCAGAGTAAACACCACCACGCCCAGCATCGCCAACGGCACCACCAGCAATACCGACACCGGTATCGACCAGCTTTCGTACAGCGCGGCCAGGGCCAGGAACACGATGAAGATGGACAGCACCATCAACAGAGTTGCCGCGTTGCCAGAGAGCACTTCCTGGTATGACTGCCCGGTCCAGTCAAAGCCGAAACCCTTGGGCAGGTCGTTGTCGACGATTTTCTGCATCTCGCTCATCGCTTCGCCCGAGGCGTGACCCGGCGCCGGCGAGCCGACGATCTCCACCGCCGCGTAGCCGTTGTAGCGCGTGAGCGCGGGCGAGGACACGTCCCATCGCGTACGCACCACGTTGGACAGCGGGATCATCTGCGGCGTGCCACCGCCGGCGGCCGGCGTGGTCGGGGTGAAGATGTGCTGCAGCGCCTCCGGCCCCATGCGATAGGGTGCGTCCGCCTGCATGACCACGCGCTTGACGCGGCCGGCATAGGTAAAGTCGTTGACGTACGTCGGTGCCAGCATCAGGCCGATGGCGTTGTAGATGTCACCCACCGACAGCCCCATCGCCTGCGCCTGCGTGCGGTCGACGTCCAGGTGCAGTTGCGGCGAGTCCTCCAGCGCATTGGGTCGCACGCCGGTCAGCAACGGGTTCTGCGCCGCCTTGCCCAGCAGCGTGTTGCGCGCGGCGGTGAGCGCGTCGCGTCCGGCGCCGCCACGGTCCTGCAGGTACATGTCGAAGCCGCCGAACTGGCCCAACCCCTGCACGGTGGGGATGTTGGCCAGGAAGATGCGCGCGTCCTTGATCTGATGCAGGGCACCGTTGGCACGCTGGATGAATTCGGTCGCGCTGACGTCGCGCTTGCTCCAGTCCTTGAGCTTGATAAAGGCCATGCCGGCGTTTTCACCGTTGCCAATGAAGCTGAAGCCGGTGATCTGCATGACGCCGTCGACTGCCGCATCCTTGTCCAGGATGTTGCGCATCTGCACCATCACCGCGCTGGTGCGCTGCTTGCTGGCGCCTGGCGGCAGCTGGATGACCGCCAACGCGTAGCCTTGGTCCTCCTCGGGCAGGAAGCTGCCGGGCAGGCGGGTGAAGAGGAACCCGGCCAGCAGCGTCACCAGCAGAAACCCGATCATCCAGCGCGGTGCATGCGTCAGCGCGCTGCCGACGTGGCCGGTGTAGGTATGCGTGGACCAGTTGAACAGGTCGTTGAACTTGCGGTAGACGATATTCTTTTTCTTGTCGTGCTCGGGCTTGAGGAAGCTGGCGCAGAGTGCCGGCGTGAACGACAGCGCCAGGAACGCGGAAAAGCCCATCGACACCGCGATGGTCAGCGCGAACTGCTTGTAGATGACGCCAGTGGCGCCGGGCTGCAGCGCCGAGGGAATGAATACCGCGGCCAGTACAACGGTGATGGCGATCACCGCGCTGGTGATCTGGCCCATACCCTTGCGCGTGGCTTCCTTCGGCGACAAACCCTCCTCGGTCATGAGGCGTTCGACGTTCTCCACCACCACGATCGCGTCGTCCACCACGATGCCGATGGCCAGCACCATGCCGAACAAGGTCAGCTGGTTGATGGTGAAACCGAGCACCAGCATGCCCAGGAAGGTGCCCAGCAGCGCCACGGGTATCACCAGCGTGGGAATGATCGTGGCGCGGATGTTCTGCAGGAACAGCAGCATCACCAGAAACACCAGGATGATTGCCTCGATCAGCGTGTGCACCACCTCGTTGATGGAAATGGTGACGAAGGTGGTGCTGTCATACGGCACGAACCAGCTCACCCCCTGCGGGAAGCCCGGCGCCAGTTCATCCATCTTCGCGCGCACGGCGGTGCCCACGTCCAGCGCATTTGCGCCCGGCAACAGCTGGATGGCGAAGGCGCCGATGGGCTTGCCGTCGAACTGGGTGTCGAAGCCGTAGCCATTGGGCCCGAAGGTGATGCGAGCCACGTCGCCAAGGGTGACGACAGTGCCGTCGGAGTTGGCGCGCAGGATGATCGCGGCAAACTGCTCGGGCGTGGTGAAGCGGCCCTCGGTGGAAACGTCGGCAGTGAAGCCCTGGCCCGGAACGGCCGGGTCGGCCCCGAGCGAGCCGGCGGCAAACTGCACGTTCTGAGCGCGGATGGCGCTCAGCACCTGGCTGGCCGACAGGCTGTAGCCCTGCAGCTTGTCCGGGTTGAGCCAGATACGCATCGCGTATTCGGCACCGAACTGGCGCGTGCTGCCCACGCCAGGCACGCGCGAGATCTGGTCGAGCACCTGCGAGCCGACGATGTCGTTGAGGCGGTCGCGGTCGACGTTGGGCGTGTCCGAGCTCAGTGCCACCACCATCAGGAAGCCGGCGTTGGCCTTGGCCACCACCACGCCTTGCTGGGTCACGTCCGAAGGCAGGCGCGGCGTTGCCAACGCCACCTTGTTCTGCACCTGTACCTGGGCGATGTCGGCGTCGGTTCCGGTCTCGAAGGTCAGTGTGATGTTGGCGCGGCCGTTGGCGCTGGACGAGGAGCTGAAATACAACAGGTGGTCGATGCCGGTGAGCTGCTGCTCGATGACCTGGGTAACCGCTTTTTCGGTGGTCGCGGCACTGGCACCCGGATAGCTGGCGCTGACCGTTACCGAGGGCGGCGCAATGTTGGGGTAGGACTCCACGCCCAGATTGAGGATCGCCAGCACGCCGCCAAGCGAGATGAGGATCGCCACCACCCACGCGAAGATCGGGCGGTCGATGAAGAAATTCGGCATCTGCGGCTCCTCAGTTGCCGCTGCGGGCAGTGCCCGCGGCCGCAGGCGCGGAGGTTGGCGGCGCGGGTGCGTGCCACGGACCGGGCTTGACCGGCTCCCCGTCCTTGACGTTCTGGATGCCCGACACCACCACCGTGTCGCCAGAGGCAAGCCCGCTGGTGACGATCCAGTTGCCACCACTCAGGTCGGCGGTGGTGACGTCCTTGCGCACGGCCTTGTCGCCGGCGCCCACCGTCATCACATATGCGCCGGTGGTATCGCGCTGCACCGCCTGTTGCGGCACGACGAAGACCTTGTTGCGCTGGCCAAGCGTAGCAGTGAGCGTGACGTACATGCCTGGCAGCAACCGGTGTTGCGGATTGGGGATGGTTGCGCGCAGGTCGACCGCACCGGTTGCCGGGTTGACCGAGGTGTCGGAGAAGTTCAGCACGCCGGATTGCGCATAGGTGCCGCCGTCGGGCAGGGTAATGTGCACGGTAGCCTGGTCCGGCTTGGCCAGGGTCAAGTTGCCACTGCTTTGCGCGTTGCGCATCTGTTCCATGGCGGACACGCTCATGGTGAAGTTCACATACAGTGGGTCGATCTGCTCGACCGTGGTCAGCAGCGTCGCCTCGCCGTTGCCCACCAGCGCGCCCTCGGTCACCTGCTGCTGGCCCGCGCGCCCGGCGATGGGGGCGGTGACGTCGGCATATCCGAGGTTGATGCGTGCCGATTGCGAATTGGCCCGCGCCGCCTGCACGGCTGCCGCGGCGCTGCGCTCGGCCGCCAGTGCGTTGTCCAGGTCCACCTTGGAGATAAAGCCTTTTGGCCCCAACTCGCGGGCGCGCCGGGCGAAGGTGCTGGCATTGGTGTACGCGGCCTGCGCCTGCGCCAGCGCGCCATTGCTGGCGCCCAGCACGGCCTTGAGCGGTGCCGGGTCGATCTGGAACAACAACTGCCCCTGCTTGACGTCGCTGCCTTCCTCGTAAGTGCGTTTCAGCAGCACGCCGGGCACGCGCGCGCGCACGTCGGCGCGTCGGTATGCGGCCAGCCGGCCAACCAGTTCCTTGGTCAGCGGCACGCTTTGCGGTGTCACCTTGACCACGCCCACTTCCGCCGGTGGCATCGCCGGTGGTGTCTGCGGCTTGCCGTTGCCGCAGGCCGTGAGCGCAAGCACAGTCAGGCACGGCAGCAATGCGTGCAATAACGATGGCTTCATGGGAACTCCGAAAACGAGGTGGGTACGCGGTCCGCGCAGCGCGCTGCAGGCAACATCTCTGATCGTTGGCGGGCAAACGGTCATTGATGTGGGGACGCCTGTCTTGCGGCCGTCGCGGGGTCGAGACTATACCGGACAGTTTACAATTTGACGAGGTGACGCCGAGTCGATTCCCTTGCGTGCCGGGAGTGTCGCCCGATCCGGTGCAACGCACCGTGATGCCCACCACCAGCACCGCGCGCGCCTGCCCGACGACGTCGCATGAGGTGTCAGCGGACGCTCCTGAATGCATGCGCACGCGTTGTCCGCGTCGCCGTGGGGAATCCGCGTGATTGGCTGTGCAGCAAGCCTGCGCGGCCATTTTACGTGGTTCGGTGGCTGGCAACCCCCTGCCGCGCAGCGTATCCTTTGAGGAATTACGTGCAGTGTGTTCCTTGCTGTTTCCTTCTATCAGTGGATGCCATGAACCCCACCTCCGCAACGCATGATCATTCCCCTTCCCAGGCCGTGTCCGACGAGCTGAAAAAGCTTGGACTGGCACCACAGCGCCTGGGTCAGGCGCAGGCCCTGTGCCAGGTTTTCCTTGCGCGACTGGGCAGCGGCGACAGCGCCATGCACACGCCGACGCAGTGGGCGGTGATCATCGCCAGCTTGCTGGATTTCATGCAGCATCGGGCAGGCGCACAGCCGCTGGTGCGCGTGCTCAACCCCAAGGAAGCGCATGGCGGGCGCAGCCTGCTGCAAATCGTCACCGACGACATGCCGTTCCTCGTCGACACCGTGAGCATGGTCGTGGGCCGGCAACTGCGCATTCACACCGTGATCCACCCGGTAGTGCGCGTCGCTCGCGACAACGCCGGCGCATTGACTGGGCTGACGACCGGCACCGACGCGGACGTCGCTGGCGCGCTGGAGTCGATCATGCATTTCGAGATCGACCGCGTCTCCGATGCGGATCAAGCTGCGCTGAAGGACGCGGTGGAGGCAGCCCTGGAGGACGTCCGCGAGGCCGTGCAGGACTGGGCTGCCATGCGCGACAAGGCTTTGGCCATTGCCGACGACCTGCCGCAACGCAAGCTGCCGCTGGAAGTGACGGCGGTGGCCGAGGCCAGCGAGTTCCTGCGCTGGCTGTCTGCCGACAATTTCACCTTTCTCGGCTATCGCGAATACGCGGTGGCGCAGACCGATGGCGAGCGCGTGCTGAGCGCGGTGCCGTCCTCGGGCCTGGGTATCTTGCGCAACAGCGCGCGCACCATGGTGCCGCGCTCGCTGCAGTCGCTGGTTGCCACAGATCTGCCGCAGTC
>JBDTIE010000066.1:0-4732 GCA_039936515.1 Rhodanobacter sp.
AGCCTTCGCCAAAAGTCACCACCATGGGTGAGCGACCAGCGCAGGCGGCGGAGGTTGCCGCTGACCTGGCACCTGTCGAGGAACCGGCGAAGGTGGACAGCGCGCCCGTGGTCGTGCCGGCGCGCAGCCGCATGGTTGCCTCCAGCCAGGCTGCCGCGCTGCTCGGCGGCCAGCGCAAGGTCGTGGTTGCCATTGATGCCGGCCATGGCGGCAAGGACTCAGGCGCCATTGGCGCCGGTGGGACGCGGGAAAAAGACGTGACGCTGGCTGTGGCGCGCGAACTGGCAGCGCAGATCAACCGCCAGCCGGGCATGAAGGCGGTGCTGACGCGCAGCGGCGACATGTTCATCCCGCTCAAGCAGCGTTACCAGATCGCGCGCGACAACAGCGCGGACATTTTCGTGTCCATCCACGCCGACTCGTTCACCCGCAGCGATGCACGCGGCTCGTCGGTGTGGGTGCTGTCGCCGCGTGGCAAGACCAACGCCGCGGCGCGCTGGCTGGCCGACGGCCAGAACCGCGCCGACCTGATCGGCGGGGTGACGCTGGACGACAAGGACGACGGGCTGGCCAAGGTGTTGCTCGACTTGCAGCAGGGTTACGCCATGCAGGCCAGTGATGCGGTGGCCGGCAACGTGCTCAAGGCACTGCAGGGGCTGGGGCCGACGCATCGCGGCTATGTGGAACGCGCCAACTTCGTTGTGCTGCGCTCGCCGGATGTGCCTTCGGTCCTTGTCGAAACCGCCTTCATCAGCAATCCGACGGAAGAACACAAGCTGCGCGACCCGGCGCATCAGCGTCAGCTCGCCGCGGCGGTGATGGGCGGGGTCAGGGATTACTTCGAATCCACACCACCCATTGGCACGTGGTTTGCCGCGCAAGCGGCGGCACGCAGTGGCGTGAGGCTCGCCAGCGCGGCGCCCGCCGCAGTCAGCAAGCGGAGCACGGCGGCCACGCCCAAGCTGACGACGTTGGCCAAGGCCCCGGCCAGCTCATCTGATGGCGATGAGGTGCAGGATGTGCACAAGGTGAATCGCGGTGAAAGCCTGCGCAGTATCGCGCGCCAGTACGGCATCAGTGTCGGCGTGTTGAAAAGCGCCAACGGCATGCGCAACGACACGGTGCGTGCCGGCGCGATGTTGACCATCCCGGCTACCTGACCGGCGGCGCGCGTTGCTTTGCGTGCAGACGCTGCACGCCGTTGGCCTTAAGCTTGGCCGATGTCTTTCATCCGCGTGCTGCCTCCCGAGCTCATCAACCAGATCGCCGCCGGCGAGGTGATCGAGCGCCCGTCATCGGTGGTCAAGGAGCTGGTGGAGAACAGCCTTGACGCGGGTGCCACGCGTATCGAGGTGGAGATCGAGCTGGGTGGCGCACGACTGATCCGTGTGCGCGACGATGGCGCCGGCATCGGCGTGGAGCAGTTGCCGCTGGCCGTGGCCTCGCATGCAACCAGCAAGATCGCCAGTTTCGACGACCTGGAGCACGTCGCCAGCATGGGCTTTCGTGGCGAGGCGCTGGCGTCGATGGCGTCCGTATCGCGCTTTGCCATGACCTCGCGCGAGCGCCACGGCGAGGCCGCGTTCCGCATCGAGGTGGACGGTGGCGCGTTCACCGCGGCGCACCCGGCGCAGCATCCACCGGGCACCAGCGTGGAGGTGCGCGACCTGTTCTACAACGTGCCGGCGCGGCGGAAATTCATGCGCGCGGAGCGCACCGAGTTTGCACACATCGACGATCTGCTGAAGTCGCTGGCACTGGCGCGCGACGACGTCGAGTTTCGCCTGGCGCACAACGGCAAGCCGGTGCGCACCTGGAAATCCGGTGTCGATGGGCAGGCCGCGCTGCAACGCGTCGCCGGCGTGCTGGGTGAGGATTTCCCCGCACAAAGCCTGCATATCGACCAGTCCGCCGCCGGTCTGCACCTGCGTGGCTGGGTCGGTCTGCCGACCGCTTCGCGCGCGCAGGCCGACGCGCAGTACTTCTACGTCAACGGCCGGCTGGTGCGCGACCGCATCGTTGCCCACGCCGTGCGCCAGGCCTATGCCGACGTGCTGTTCAACGGTCGCAACGCGGCGTTCGTGCTGTACCTGACACTGGATCCGGCGCTGGTGGACGTCAACGTGCACCCGGCCAAGCACGAGGTGCGCTTCCGCGAACAGCGGCTGGTGCACGACTTCCTGTTCCGCACCCTGCACGAAGCGCTGGCGCAGACCCGCGCCGGCCAGCAGGCGATTGCGGCCGAGTCGGCGGCGTGGCCAGACTCGGTCCAGGCGGCTGCGGACGGGCACGCGCATGGCGCGGCGTTTGCATCTTTCCCGCAGCATGCGCAAAGCCGCTTGAGCCTGGGCGTGCGCGAGGCGCCACTGGGCGACTACGCCGCGCTGCTTGGTCAGACACCCGCACCCATGGACGCGGCCGAGGACCACACGCTACCGCCGTTGGGCTATGCCATTGCGCAAGTGCGAAACATCTTTGTGCTTGCGGAAAACGCGCAGGGCCTGGTGCTGGTGGACATGCATGCCGCGCACGAACGCATCACCTACGAGCGCATGAAAGCGGCACGCGCAGGTGGCGAAGTGCGCTCGCAGATGCTGCTGGTGCCGCTGGCGGTGGCGGTCAGTTCCAGCGAGGCCGCCGCCGCCGAGGAAAACGCCGAGGCCTTGGCGCAGTGGGGCCTGGAGCTCTCCCGCAGCGGGCCGCAGGCGGTACTGGTACGCCGCATGCCGGCACTGCTGGAGGGCGCGGACATCAGCCAGTTGTGCCGCGACGTCCTCGCCGAGCTGGCTCGCCATGGCGATTCGCGCCGTCTGCAGGAGCTGGAAAACGAATTGCTTTCGACCATGGCTTGCCACGGTTCGGTGCGCGCCGGACGGCGCCTGACGCTGCCGGAAATGAATGCGCTGCTGCGCGACATGGAGCGCACCGAGCGTTCCAATCAATGCAATCATGGTCGTCCGACGTGGGTGCAGTTGAGTCTCGCCGATCTGGACAAGCTGTTCCTGCGCGGACGTTGATCGACGCCTGATGCCGGAGCCATCCATGTTGCGCAGCACCGTCCTTGCCCTTGCCTTGTTCGGAGTCGTCGCCATGTCCGCCGCTGAACCTGCGCCAGACGCGTACGCCCAATCGCTCGATCGATGGCGGCAAGAGCGTCTGCAAAAGCTGACGGCGCCTGATGGCTGGTTGAGCCTGGTCGGCCTGGCATGGCTGGCGCGTGGTGCCAATACCATTGGCAGCGCGGCCGACAATGCGATCGTGGTTGCCGGTGCGCCCGCGCGCCTGGGAGTGATCACGTTCGATGACGACGGCACGGTGCGAATCGCGCTGGCGCCGGGCAGCGACGCGCGCGTGGATGGCAAGGAGGTGCTCCACGCGACGCTGGTGGATGACGTGCAGGCCGGCGCAGGCACGCCGACGCAGGTCAGTTTTGGCACGACCAGCCTGTACGTCATCGACCGCGAGGGGCGCAAGGGCCTGCGCATCAAGGACCCGCAATCGCCGACGCGCACGGGATTCCTCGGCATCGACAGTTTCCCCGTCGACCCAAGTTGGCGCATAGATGCGCGCTGGGTGCCAGCCGCGCCGGGGCGCACGTTGGAGATGGGCACGGTTATCGGCACCACGGAGAAATACCCCGTGCCCGGAACGGTGGAGTTTTCGCGCGACGGGCACACGTTTGCGTTGTTGCCGGTGATCGAGGTGCCCGGTGACGAGCAATACTTCATCGTGTTCGCCGACCGCACCAGCGGCAAGGAAACCTACGGCGCGGCGCGTTTTCTGTACATCGACCCGCCACGCGACGGCAGCGTGGTGATTGATTTCAACCGCGCCTACAACCCGCCGTGTGCATTTACCGCCTTCGCCACCTGTCCGTTGGCACCACCGGAAAACCGCCTGGACCTGCGCGTCACCGCCGGCGAGCGCAACTACCGCGGCGCTGCGCACTGAGTGATGTGCGCCAGAGGTTTCTAGCAGCCCTTGAACGCGGGTTTGCGTTTTTCCAGAAAGGCACTGGTGCCTTCGCGCATGTCCTGGCTGGCAAAGGCCAGCGCAAAGCCCTGGGTCTCGAACGCCAGGCCCTGGTCCAGTGCCATCTCGCCACCTTCGATGATCGCTTCCAGGATGCCGGCGGCGGCCACTGGGGCGCCGGCGGCCAGGCGTGCGGCGAGTGCAGCCACGGTGTCGTCCAGTGCATCCGCAGCCACCACCTGGGTGACGATGCCCAGCGCCAGCGCGCGCTGCGCGTCGATCATCGCTCCGGTCAGGCACAGCTCCAGTGCCGCGCCGCGGCCGGCCAGGCGCAGCAGGCGCTGCGTGCCGCCGAAGCCGGGGATCAGGCCGAGAGTGATTTCCGGTTGGCCGAAACGCGCCTTGTCGCTGGCCACGCGCAGGTGACAGGCCATGGCCAGCTCCAACCCGCCGCCCAGCGCAAAGCCCTGGATACGCGCGAGCACCGGTTTGCGCAGACTTTCGATCGCGCGCATCAGGCGCTGCCCGCTGCGCGAAAAGTCCTGCGCCTGCAGCGGTGTGTAGTCGTGCATTTCGGCGATGTCGGCACCGGTGACGAAGGCCTTTTCGCCCGCGCCGGCCAGCACCACCACGCGCGCATCGTCGTCGGCGGCAGCTTGCGCAAAGGCGATGGTGAGCTCGTTCAAGGTGTCGCGATTGAGCGCGTTGAGCTTGTCCGGTCGATTGACCGTGATGGTGCGCACAAGGTCGTGATGGGCGA
>JBDTIE010000067.1:0-2432 GCA_039936515.1 Rhodanobacter sp.
GTCTCAAGCGGCTCTTGAGGCGCGCATCGCGCTGCGAGCGGCTTCGAGCGTGAGCGCAATATCCTCATCGGTATGCGCCGCGGACATGAAGCCGGCTTCGAACGCCGACGGCGCAAGGTAGACACCACGCTCGAGCATGCCTTGGAAGAAGCGCCTGAACTGCGCGACATCCGCGGCAATGGCCTGCGCGTAGCTGCTCACCTTGTCGGGGCTGAAAAACAGCCCGAACATGCCGCCCACGCGGTTGGTGGTGAAGGCGATGCCTTCGCCGTCGGCGATCGCTTGCAGGCCGTCGGTCAGCGATCGTGTGCGCGCCGCCAGCCGCTCGTGGAAACCCGGTGCCTGGATCAGTTCCAGCATCGCCAGGCCGGCAGCCATGGCCACCGGGTTGCCGCTCAACGTGCCGGCCTGGTAAACCGGGCCGGAGGGCGCTATCTGCTGCATCAGATCACGCCGGCCGCCATAGGCGCCGACCGGCATGCCGCCACCAATGACCTTGCCGAACGTGCTCAGGTCGGGGGTTACGCCGTAGAGGGCTTGCGCGCCGCCAAGCGCGACGCGAAACCCGGTCATCACCTCATCGAAGATCAGCAGCGTGCCGTATTGGCTGCACAGCTCGCGCAGCGCTTGCAGAGACCCGTCCAGCGGCGGGATGCAGTTCATGTTGCCCGCCACCGGCTCGATGATCATCGCGGCAATTTCGTCGCCTTGCGCAGCGAACAGCGTGCGTGCGGCGGCAATGTCGTTGTACGGCAGGGTCAAGGTGAGATCGGCCAGCACCTTGGGCACCCCCGGTGACGTAGGTACGCCGAAGGTCAGTGCGCCGGAGCCGGCTTTGACCAGAAAGCTGTCCGCGTGGCCGTGATAGCAACCCTCGAATTTGACGATCTTGCTGCGTCCGGTAGCGCCGCGCGCCAGGCGGATGGCTGACATCGTCGCCTCAGTACCGGAGTTGACCATGCGCAACATTTGCATCGACGGCACCAGGCGGGCGATGGTCTCGGCCATCGTCACCTCCGCCGCGCATGGCGTGCCGAAGGACAAGCCGTCGCGTACCGCACGTTCGACAGCCTCGCGCACGGCCGGATGGTTGTGGCCGACGATCATCGGGCCCCAGGAGCCGACGTAATCAATGTAGCGCTTGCCTTCGACATCCCACAGGTACGCACCATCCGCGCGCGCGGTGAAGAATGGTTCGCCACCCACCGACTGGAACGCCCGTACCGGCGAGTTCACCCCGCCGGGAAGTCGCGGCAACGCGCGCTGGAAGAGTTCGTGGTTGGTCGTCATGCCGGTTCCGTATCGGGTAATTCACCATTGTCGCGGCTGCGCGCAAGCAGCGCCAAGCCCGCCGCCACACCTGACCGGCGCCCACCGTCCTTTCGCCATGCGGCCGAACTTGCGAGAATGGCGCATTGCCGCATACAAAGACCCTGATGAACCAGACTGCCCCTGCAATCGAACCGTGGCACAAGTGGATGTGTGTCGTGTGCGGCTATATCTATGACGAGGCCGACGGTGTGCCCGAGGAAGGCGTCCCGGCCGGCACGCGCTGGGCGGACGTCCCAGATACCTGGACGTGCCCGGATTGCGGGGCGACCAAGGAAGATTTCGAGATGATCGTCATCGACTGACCGGTCGCCGCCGCGCGCGACACGCGGTGCGTCAGCGCACCTCGCCCACGCCGCCGTTGATGGTCAACACGTCGCCGCTGCGCACGCCCAGACGTCGCACTGTGCCGGCGGCCAGTTCCAGCACGTAGCGCGCAGGTACGTTGCTGGGGTAGACCGCGCACGGGTCGGCCTTGCATGGCGGCACATCCAGCTGCATCGACACCAGGCGCCGGGCATCGTCGAAGTACAGGATATCCAGCGGGACCAGGGTGTTCTTCATCCAGAACGCCTGGGGCGCCGATTCGGCAAACACGAAAAGCATGCCGTGGTCCGGCGCCAGCTGCGTCCGGTGCATCAGCCCGCGCGCGCGCGTTGCGTCCGTGGTCGCCAGTTCGATGGCGAACTGCTGGCCGTGCAACTGCACCGCGGTCGCGGCGGGCGGTGCGGCGTGCAGTCCAGCACTGGCGACAAGCAGCAAAGGGGCGAGCCAACGAATCATGTGGTTATCCATGTGGACACGGGTTGCCCGATTGTACTGCCCGCATGCTGGCGCTTGATCCGGCTGCGCCGACGGTGCCGAGTGACTCTTCCGATTCAGCTTGCAGCTTCACAATACGCTGACATCACGCTATGATCGTCACCCCTTCGACGAGGCGCCCACTCGTGAAGGTTTCCCGACATCACCGGCGATGCACCTGCTGTTGACGGGCCTCAAAAGCGATGTAGAATGGGCGGCTCGCTCAGGACGAAATGTCCTGGGTCGTCATCGAGGAATCGGTGGCAAGTGACTGATCTTTGACAGTGTGCGCAGGTGAATTG
>JBDTIE010000068.1:0-4829 GCA_039936515.1 Rhodanobacter sp.
TTCGGGCGGTCGCTCGTGCGGCGGCTGCTGGCCGGACACAGCGTGATATCGCAGCGACGCTGGGCATGAGCCAGTCTGCGGTCTACAAGATGCTGGTGCGGGCGCGGCGCACCCGCGGTCTGCACGATCAGACGCCGTGGGCGATCATATTGTGCTTCGCTGCGGGGGAGACGAGCCGCACCGCCGCGCTGGACGAACTGGGCGCCTGGCCGTGGACTGCGGATCGTGTACTGGATGCGGATAGCCCGGAGCCGGAGCAGTTCGTGGCGGGTGACTGGCACGATCTCGACCGTGCGGTTCGATTCGGCTACCTCACCGACGACGACTACGACGCTGTGCTCGCATTTACCCGGTGAGCGCGGAAGATGCCCGCTTCGTTGTTGCAGCGCAGCTGGAGAAGTTGACCGCGCGGACAGGCCCTCTATTCGGTGGCGGTCGGGACACGGTCAGCTCGCCGGAGAACTACACCGGGGGCGGCCATCCGACCCGGGCCAGGCGGCAGCTAAGGCGCCAGATCATCGATCAGTACCTCTCGCGACAGAACGGCGTGCCGCGTGAGGGCGCTGCAGCGCTGCTGACTGCCGGTCCGCCCGGCGCGGGCAAGACAACCTCGCTCGACCAGCTGGGCCTGGCTGTATCCGATTGGCGGCGTCTTGACGCGGATGAAAGCGATCGCACCGTCGTAGTCGAGGGCAATCACTACTTCCCGCGCGAGTCGCTCAAGGCTGAGCATTTCCGCGACAGCACCAAACACACAGTGTGCCCATGGAAGGGCACGGCCAGCTATTTCGATGTGGTGGTGGATGATCAGGTCAATCCGGGAGCGGCGTGGTATTACCCCGAGCCCAAATCAGCCGCCGCGGAAATTCGCGGCCATGTCGCATTCTGGCAAGGGGTGACGGTGCAAATCTGACTTGCGCCGAACATCACGCTCCTCGCAACTTCCGCCTGTCTCGAATCCTTTTTGTTGATTTCCCACTCCACTCCACAGGGAGAGACTGATCCCTGACCCCACAAGCAGCGGCGAAGCCGCGGCACGAGGACGCCATGCGTTGCGACCCCCAACTCCTGCAAGCCGCTCGAATGGGTGACATCGTGGCAGTGGAGCGCTTGCTTGCCACATGCCGGCCGGGGCTGCAGCGCATTGCGCAGCAGCAGTGTTCCGGCAGTGTGGATCCGGATGATGCAGTTCAGGAATCACTGCTGTTGATCTATCGGCGCATTGGCACCTTGCGCACCATCGCGTCCTTTCCGGCTTGGACGTTTTCGATCGTCCGCCGGGAATGCCACCGCTTGTGGCGTGCCATGCACGGCGAAAGGGCCACGCAAAACGAAAACCTGCCGGTAATGGTGTACGTCGATCACTTCGAGCTTCGAAGAGACCTCGCCGCGGCAATCCAGTCGCTGCCTGAAAAGTACCGCGAGGCCATCATCCTGCGCGATTTCGAGGAGTTCTCCATCAGCGAGATCGCTGGTCAGCTGCTGTTGACGCGCGAGGCGGTGAAAAGTCGCATTCATCGCGGCCGGCAGATGCTGCAGGAATATCTGAAAGACTGATCGACGCTGTACCAGTGCGCGTGGGCGTCTGCATCAGCGCGCATCCGGACATGAAATCCATCATCGACTATGTGGCAAAAGTGCGGCCGCCACACTGACACTACAAATCGCGTGCGACACGAAAGCCCACGCGGCCGCTGCGCGAGCTGGCATCCACGCCCTGCCGATAAGCGGAATCCACCTGCTCTGGCGAGCTGCCCCAGGAGCCACCGCGCACCACATGCCCGCTGCAGCCGGGGTTGATCCATGCGCTGCCGTCGGCGGGAGCGCGCAGGTAATTGTCGTGCCAGCAATCGGCGACCCACTCGGAGACGTTGCCGTTGATGTCGTAAAGGCCAAACGGGTTGGCGGCAAAGCTCATTACTGGCGCGGGGCCCCAATAGCCGTCGCGATAGCCGCGAAATGCGTGGCTCCAGCGCCGGCCGTTGGCCGAGCGGTCTTCGGCGCCGGTGAGGTTTTCCACCGGCGTGGTTGGCGGGCCATCACCCCACCAATAGCGCGTGGTCGTGCCGCCCCGCAGGGCATATTCAAACTCCGACTCGCTGGGCAGGCGATAGGGCTTGCCCGTGCGTTCTGCAAGCCAGTGCGCGTAGGCGGCCGCGTCGGTCCAGGAGACGTTGACCACTGGCAGGTTGTCCGCCGCCTTCTTGCCGGCGTAGTCGTTTTGCCAGGTGGCCCGCGCGTCATCGCGCAAGGTGCCGCTGCGTTCGTCGTACACACTGGCGCCACCAATCCTGACCGAGTCGGGCACATAGCCGCTGACACGCACGAATAGCCGGAACTCGCCGACGGTGACCGCACTACGCGCCAAGGCAAAGCCCTTGGCGATAGTCACTGTGTGTTGCGGCACCTGTGCACTGCGGCCTTCCTCGCCATCGGCTGCGCCCATGCGAAAGCTGCCAGTGGGGATCACCACCAGCATCGGCGCCTTGCCGGCCAGGTCCACGAAGCGCTCGCTGAACACCTGGCCAGGGCGATAACCGGCATACAGCCGCGCGTCGCTCACGCGTTGGGCAAACGCGTCCAGCCCCGGCAGCGCCGGCTGCAAACCGCGAGCCTGCTCAGCAAGATCGTGTGCGAAATCGGTATTGCCCGCATCCAGCGCCGAGCCGGCTTGCGCCAGCAAGCTCAGGGCACGCTGCTTGCGCATGGCGTCGATTCGTTCACGGGCGTCGCGCAGCTGCTGTGAGTCCGCGCGTATGGCCTGAGCCTGCGCCAGTGCCTTGTCCGCATCGACAAAGTTGTTCTGCGCCACGGCGGCCAGTGCGCGGTCCAGCACGACGTGCTGGACCTCGAAAATGCCCTGCTCGGCCACGGCGTTTTGCGGATCAAGTTGTTGCACCTGCCGGTACAGCGCCAGCGCGCTGCCGTTGCGCGGCTGGTCCGCCTTGCCCTGGCGCAGCGCTGCGGCGGCCCGGGTCAACAGCGGTCGCACTTTGCCCAGCGTCTGCACCTTGGCCTGCAGCTGGCGCACGTCAGCCTCGGCGCCTGGCAGGGTACGCAAGGCTTCGAGCATCTCGCCGGCAGCGGTCTCGTCACCCAGCGCGATGTCCCGATCAGCCTCGGCCACCAGGCGCATGCGCACGTCGAACAGGCCCTGCGCAGCACGCCGGCTGTCCGGTTTTTCCTTGATGGCGCGCGCAAACAGCGCGCCGGCGCTGTCATCGCTGCCCACCAGCTCGCCGGCCTGCAACGCCTTGCTGGCGCGATCAAGCAAAGCGGCAATCGCGGGTGTGTCGTCGCTGAGCTGTTCGGGCAGGATGGGTGCATCATGCCGCGCCGCGACCACGGCGGTGGGTGCCAACGTCAGCGGCGGACCGGCGTTGAGCTCGTCGCCATTCACCGCGCGCCGCGCTGGCGCGGCCTCGCCCGGACTGGCCGCGCCCAATGACATGGAGCGGCGCGGCTCCTGCGTTGGATCGACATGGAACACGCGCGGAAAGAAGTGGTACGTCAGCGCGAACGCCAAGACCAGTATCCCAAGCACTCCACCGGCGGCGCGTTGAATACGCAGCGTCGCATTTTTCGGCATCGATCAACGTCCCGGCGGCAGCCTGCTATCGTGAGCGGTTCACGATAGGCACAAAGTGCCGGCAGGGCAATGCGTGCCTTGCCTCTTACGAAGGAACCCGCATGTCGCTGCCGGCCACCGCCAACGCCCAATGGATCAGCCAGGCCGAAGAGCTGCAAGCCTGGCTTGCGGCCCTGCCACCTGCGGCCGCGGTGGGCGTGGACACCGAGTTCATGCGTCGCAACACGTTTCACCCGCAACTCGCGCTGCTGCAACTGGGCTGGATGGGACGCTACGCGCTGGTTGATCCGCTGGCTTTTGCCGTGGGTGACCGACTGCAGCCGACGCTGGGGACGGGCGATGCGATCACCGTGATGCACAGCGCCAGCGAGGACCTGGAAACGCTGGCACCGCTGCTGCCCGATGGTCCGCACACCTTGTTTGACACACAGATTGCCGCGGCCTTCGTTGGTCTGGGGCTGGGCATCAGTTATCGCGCGCTGGTGGTGGAGCTGGCCGGGGTCGAGCTGGACAAGGGCGAGACGCGCTCGGACTGGCTGCAGCGCCCGCTCACCGAATCCCAGCGCAGCTACGCCGCGCTCGACGTGGTGTACCTGCAAACCATCCACGAGCAACTGACCACGCGCCTGCAACAACGCCAGCGCAGCGCCTGGCACGCCGAGGATTGCGCCCGGCTCAAGCAACGCGCCACGCGTCGCGGCGGCGACAGTCAGCCGCAACGTGCCATGCACGGCGCCGCCGACTGGGCCGCGCCGCGCCGGGCCATGCTGCGACGGATATTGCTTTGGCGCGACGCCACCGCGCGCACGCTCGATGTGCCGCGACCATGGCTGGTGGACGACACGCTCGCGCTCAGCCTGGCCCATGATCCGCCCTCCAGCCTAGCCGAGCTGGAGCAACGCAGTCGCGGCCAGCGCGCCTTGCGCAGTGCGCCGCGCAAGGACCTGTTCGCGCTGTTTGCCACGCCGGCAAGCGACGAAGAACTCGCCGCGACCGCGCCCATCGCCGGCCACGCGCAAGGCGAGGCCAAGAAGGCCTTGGGCGCCATGAAACAACGTGTCGACGCGCTGGCAAGCGAGCTGGATCTGCCAGCGGGCCTGCTGGCGCCACGCAAAGTGCTGGAGGAGTTCGTCGTCACCGGCATCTGGCCGGAGTTCCTCGATGGCTGGCGACACGACATCCTGCACGCACCGCTGCTGGCCCTGCTGCCCGACGGCACTGCAGCAGCCGGCAGTTGAGC
>JBDTIE010000069.1:0-14902 GCA_039936515.1 Rhodanobacter sp.
AACAAGATGTACGCGCTCAGCCAGCGCAAAGGCGCGACACATCAGTGGAAGAAGGAGTTCAAGCGCCGCCACAAGAAGGCCTACAAGGCCGCCAAGTACGTCGCCATCGTGCTGGTGCTGTGGCTGATTTTCCTGGCGCCCTGGCCCATCGTGGGCTGACCTGAGTCGCATCCGATGCGACCCGGACCACGACGCCGCGGTAAACAGCCGCGGCGTCGCCGGGTCGAACACAGGCCGACTCGACTCAGCCCTTGATGCGCTTCACCAGTGCATCGGCGAAGCTGCTGGTGCTGCCTTTGCCACCGACGTCCGGCGTCACGCTGTCGCGGTCGTCGGTCATCGTGGCGCGGATCACGCGGCGCAACTGGTCGCCCTTGTCGACCATGTCCAGATAATCGAGCATGTCGGCCGCCGCCAGCAGCAGTGCGCATGGGTTGGCGATGCCTTTGCCGGCGATGTCCGGTGCCGAGCCGTGCACCGCCTCGAAAATCGCGACGTCGGCGCCGATGTTGTCTCCCGGCGCCAGGCCCAGGCCACCAATCAGGCCGGCGCACAGGTCGGACAGGATGTCGCCGAACAAGTTGGTGGTGACGATCACGTCGAACTGCTCGGGGCGCATGACCAGCTGCATGCAGGTGTTGTCCACGATCATCTCGTTGAACTCGATCTGCGGGTATTCCCGGGCGATTTCGCGCGCGACGTTGAGGAACAATCCGGAACTGGTCTTGAGGATGTTGGCCTTGTGCACGGCGGTGATCTTCTTGCGCCCGCGCTTGACCGCCAGCTCGAATGCGTAGCGCACGATGCGGCTGCTGCCCTTGCGCGTGTTGCGGATGATCGACACGGCCGTTTCGCCGTCTGCGGACAAGGTCTGGCCTTCGGACAGGTAGGCGCCTTCGGTGTTCTCACGCACCGTGATGATGTCGATATCCTGGTAACGCGATTGCGTACCGGGAAAACTCACCGCCGGCCGCACGTTGGCGTAGAGCTCGAAGTGCCGGCGCAGCGTGACGTTGACCGACGTGAAGCCTTCGCCGATGGGCGTGGTCAGCGGACCTTTCAGTGCCACCTTGTTCGCGGCAATGCGCGCCAACGTCGCGGTCGGCAGCAGTTCGCCATGCTTGTTGAGCGCTGCCAGACCGGCGTCGACGTGCTCGTATCGCAGGCCCGCATCCAGTGCGTCCAGCACGCGCAGCGTCGCGGCCATGATTTCCGGTCCGATGCCGTCGCCGGCTATCACGGCAATCGTCTTGCTCATGGAAACTCCTCGTCGCAGATGGGTACAGCGCGCCAATGGGTGCGCTGCAAACCATCAATTATGCGCCTTGGATCAGTACCTCGGACGCGCGCGCAGATGCACGAAATCGGATGCAGCGTCGCGCAACATGGGACGGATGCCGGTCCACGCCGGCGGCGCTGGCGATCAATCGGTCGCGGCGTGATCGGCGCACCCGTTCACCGCCGGGCCCTCGCCGCTTTCGAGCTGGTCCAGCAGATCCACCGCGCGACGCAGGTGCGGTATGACGATGGAGCCACCAACCACCAGCCCCACGCTGAAGACCTCGAACAGCGCGTCGCGCTCAACGCCGGCTGCCTTGCACTGGGCGACGTGGTAGCTGATGCAGTCATCGCAGCGCAGCACCAGCGAGGCGACCAGGCCGAGCATCTCCTTGGTGCGCACGTCCAGCACGCCCGGCTTGTAGGTTTGCGTATCCAGTGCAAAGAAGCGGCGCACGACCTGGTTGTCCTGCGCCAGGATGCGCTCGTTCATGCGTTCGCGGAACGCGCTGAATTCTGCCAGGCGATCACTCATGCGGAGGCTTCCAGCAATTGCGCCAGCTTGCCGCTGCGGTCGGCCGCCACCAGGTCGTCGTAGCCGCCAATATGCTGGTCGTTGATGAAGATCTGCGGCACCGTGCGCCGGCCACCACTGCGCGCCAGCATCGTGTCACGCTGAGTCATGTCGGTGTCGACACGCACCTCGCTCCACTGTTGACCCCTGGCCTTGAGCAGGTTCTTGGCTGCCACGCAGTACGGGCAACTGCCAGTGGAATAGATCTCGATGTTGGCCATTGCGGCTCCTTGGGTTGCGTTCGATGGCTGCAAAATGGGGGCGCAGCGCGCCGGCTGCAAGCGGCATTGAACCGTGGCCGTGCGCAATGGTCCCAAGTGTTATTGTCCCTCGACTCATGTGCATGCCCTCACGACGACCCGCGATTGCCCTGTCCAGGGCGCTGCTCGGCGCCACGCTGACCTGTGCCATCGGCATCGCCCAGGCCCAGCAGGACGTGCGCCTGCCCGACCTGGGCAGCTCGGCCGATGCGTTGATATCGCCGCAGGAAGCCAAGGACTACGGCGCGTCGATGTTGCGCCAGATGCGCGCGCTGGACATGGTGGTGGACGACCCGCTGCTGGACGACTACATCAACGACCTGGGTTATCGCCTTGCCGCGGCCAGCAGCAAGCCGAAGGACCACTTCGCGTTCTTCGTGGTGAAGGACGAGGAGATCAATGCCTTCGCCGCGCCTGGCGGTTACATCGCGGTCAATGCCGGGTTGTTCACCATCACCCGCAGCGAGAGCGAGCTGGCTGGCGTCATCGCCCACGAGATCGGGCACATCACGCAGAACCACCTGCAGCGCGCGTTCGAGGATTCGAAGAAGGACGCGCCGCTCATGGCGCTGGTGCTGCTGGGGGCCATTGCCGCCGGCGCCGGCGGCCACAGCGGCGACGCGCCGATGGCGGTGTTGGCTGGTGGCCAGGGTCTGCTGGCGCAGAAGTCCATCAACTTCACGCGCAAGGACGAAGTCGAGGCCGACCGCGTCGGCATCCAGACCCTGGCCAACGCCGGCTTCGATCCGGACGCGATGGCCGGCTTTTTCGAGCGCATGCAGGACGCCATGAGCGCCGGCGCCGGTGGCCGGGATGTACCGGCGCTGCTGCAAACGCACCCGGTGACCGTCGCGCGCATCAGTGACGCCAAGGCCCGCGCTGACGCGTTGAAGGCGGCGCAGAAGCTGCGGCCGTCCGGCATCACCCTGCCACCGGAGCAATGGGCCAGGAGCACCGCGCCGATTCCCTTTGTCCGCGATCCCACGCGCATCACCTCCAGCGCAGCTGCCGGGGACACGCTGAGCGCCTATGAGCTGATGCGCGAACGCGCGCGCGTGCTTGCCGGCAACGCGCCGAAGCTGGCTATCTATTACGCATCCAACCTGCACAAGGGCGGCGACTTCGATACGCCGGCCAACCGCTACGGCTACGCCCTGGCGCTCAGCCGCAGCGGGCGCGGCGCGCAGGCGGTGGACGAACTGCTGCCGCTGCTGCGCAAGCACCCGGACCAGCTGGTGCTCCGCCTGGCGCTGGCCGATGCCCAACTGCAGGCCGGCCAACGTGGCGCCGCGCTGGTGATCTACCGCCAGCTCAATGCCCAGACACCCCGCAACCGCGCCGTCGCGCTGGCTTATGCCAATGCCCTGTCCACCCGCGGCAGCAAGGAAGAGGCGGCAACGGCCGCGGACCTGTTGCGGCCGCTGCTGGACAACGCACAGGAGCCGGAGGTGTATTCGGCCTACGCACGCGCCAGCGCCAAGGCCGGCGACAGCGTGCGTGCCGAAGAGGCCTTTGCCGACGCCAGCTACTACTCCGGGCGGCCGTTCGACGCCATGGAACAACTCAAGCGCATGCTCAAGCGCACCGACCTGGACTACTACGCACGGGTTCGCATCCAGGCGCGCATCAGTGAGTTGACGCCGCTGGTGTTGGAACTGCAAAAGCGCAAGATCGCCACCGACGACAATCCCGATCGCCAGCAGCGCCTTGGTACGGATCGGTCCTGAGTCGCACCCCGCGCCACCGCACAACCCCCGGCCCACAACTCGCGCGCCGTGGCGACGACCTGATCCATGGGCCAGAATGGGCCATGCCTGATGTTTCCTTGCTCCCTGATGGTGCCATCGACCTGGCGGCGCCTGGCCTGTACCTGAGTCGCGAGCTGGCCTCGCTGGAGTTCAACTTTCGCGTGCTGGCCATGGCGCGAGACCACGCCGTGCCGCTGCTGGAGCGCTTGCGCTACCTGAGCATCGTGGCCAGCAACCTGGACGAGTTCTTCGAGGTGCGGGTGGCGATGCTCAAGCATCACCACGCCTACGGCTCGGCCGCGCCCGGCCCCGATGGCCTGGCCTCGGGCGAGCTGCTGGCGCGCATCCGCGAGCGCGCGCTGGAGCTGGTCAGCGCGCAGTACGCGGTCTGGCGCGAGGACCTGCGTCCGTGCATGGCGGCCGAGCACGTGCATATTGCTGACCGCACGCAATGGACTGCGCCGCAGGCACGCTGGCTCAAGGGCTATTTCGAGCGCGAGGTACTGCCGGTGCTCTCGCCGCTGGGACTGGACCCGGCGCACCCGTTCCCGCGCATCCTCAACAAGACGCTGAACGTGGCCGTGGTATTGCGCGGACGCGACGCATTCGGGCACGAGAGCCATCTGGCGCTGGTGCGCACGCCGCGCTCTCTGCCACGCATCATCCGCGTGCCGGCATCGGTCAGTGGCAGCGGCGACCACTTCGTGTTCGTGGCCGAGTTGCTGCAGGCATTTGCCACGCTGATGTTTCCCGGCTTCGAAGTCATCGGCGCGTACCAGTTCCGGGTCACGCGCAACAGCGAATTGATGGTGGAAGAAGCGGAGGTGGAGAACCTCGCGCTGGCGCTAAGCGAGGAACTTCCCGGCCGTGGCTACGCCCGTCCGGTGCGGCTGGAGATCGGCCACGACTGCCCTTCATCGATCGTCACGCTGCTCACCGACAATTTCGAGCTGGGCGCCACCGACGTCTACCGTTGCGACGGCCCGGTCAACATCATCCGCGCCGGCCTGATCTACGACTGGGTCGAGCGCGGCGACCTCAAGTTTCCACATTTCAGCCCGCAGCTGCCGCCGGAACTGGAAAGCACGCGCGACAAATTCGAATTGATCAGCCAGCACGACGTGCTGCTGCATCATCCCTACCAGAGTTTTGCGCCGGTGATCGACCTGCTGCGCCAGGCCGCGATCGACCCGGACGTGCTGGCGATCAAGCAGACGCTGTATCGCGCCGGAGAGGACACGCCGCTGCTGGACCTGCTGATCGACGCGGCGCGCCACGGCAAGGACGTGACCGTGGTCATCGAACTGCGCGCGCGCTTCGACGAGGCAGCCAACATCAGCCTGGCCACCCGACTGCAGGAGGCGGGCGTGCAAGTGGTGTACGGCGTGGTGGGCTTCAAGACCCACGCCAAGATGCTGCTCATCGTGCGCCGCGAGCACGGCGCGCTGCGGCGTTACGCGCACCTGTCCACCGGCAACTACCACCAGGCCAACAGTCGCGTGTATACCGACTTCGGGCTGATGACCGCGGACCCGGCCATCACCGACGACCTGCACAAGGTATTCCAGCAGCTGTCGGGCCTGGGACCCATCGTCAAGCTGCAGCGCCTGCTGCATTCGCCGTTCACGCTGTACGCCGGCGTGCTGTCGCGGATCGAGCGCGAGAGGATGCACGCCCGCGCCGGCCGTCCGGCACACATCGTGGCCAAGCTCAACGCGCTCAACGAGCCCAACGTCATCCAGGCGTTGTACCGCGCGTCGCAGGCGGGCGTGGAAATCGACTTGATCGTGCGCGGCGCATGCACGCTGCGGCCCGGCCTGCCGGGGATCAGCGAGCGCATCCGCGTGCGCTCCATCGTCGGCCGCTTCCTGGAACACAGCCGCGTGTACTGGTTTGCCAACGACACCAAGCCGGAGCTTTTCTGCGCCAGCGCCGACTGGATGGAACGCAACCTGCTGCGGCGCATCGAGATCGCCTTTCCCATCCTTGAGCCGGCATTGGCCGCGCGCGTTTTCGAGGAGGCGCTGGCCACGGCGCTGGCGGACAACACGCAGGCCTGGGTGCTGGGTGGCGACGGCCGTTACACGCGGGCGCAGCCGGGCAGCCACCGCCCGTGCAGCGCGCAGCAGGTCTTGCTTGAGCGCTTCAGCCAATGACGGCTGCGACGTCTTTGGGCGCGCGCGCGCGTCCATGCCAGAATCAGGCCCTTGCCAGGGAGACCTCCCAGTGAATGCAGTGGAGCAGGCTCCCATCCGCGACGGCGAGCTGATCGCCGCGGTGGACATGGGCTCGAACAGTTTCCACATGGTGGTGGCGCGCATCGAGCATGGCGAGCCGCGGGTCATCGACCGATTGCGCGACACCGTGCGCATGGCTGCCGGCCTGCGTGCCGACGGCACGCTGGAGGCCGCCCGGCGCACGCGCGCGCTGCATTGCCTGGCGCGATTCGGCCAACGCATTGGCGGCCTGCCTTCGCGTCACGTGCGTGCGATCGGCACCAACACCGTGCGCCAACTGGCGCACCCGGAGACTTTCCTCACCGCTGCCGAGGCCGCGCTTGGGCATCCGATCGAAATCGTCTCCGGCCGCGAGGAAGGCCGCCTGATCTTTCTCGGCGCCGCGCACGACCTGCCGGTTTCGCGCGAGCCGCGGCTGGTCATCGATGTCGGTGGCGGCAGTACCGAGTTCATCATCGGCCGTGGTCTGGCACCGCTGCACACCGAGAGCGTCCAGGCTGGCTGCATCGCCTCCACCCTGCGTTTCTTCCCCGACGGCAAGATCACCGCCGCACGTTGGCAACGCGCCAGCACCGAGATCGGCGTGTTGCTGCAGCAGTTTGCCGAGGACTACCACGCCTCCGGCTGGCAGGACGCCTATGGCTCGTCCGGCACCGCCAAATCCATCGGCGCGGTGCTGCAGGCGATGGGTCTGTCCGACGACGGCATCACCGCGCCTGCGCTCGATACGTTGCGCGACGAACTCGTTGGCCAGGGAAAAATCGCCACGCTGGCGCTGCCGGGCCTGGGCAAGGACCGCGCGCCGGTGTTTGCCGGCGGCGTGGTGATACTGCAGGCGGCGTTCGCCGCGCTGGGCATCGAGCGCCTGCAGGTATGCGAAAGCTCCATGCGCGAAGGCCTGCTGTGGGACCTGCTCGGTCGCGCCGGGGGCAGTGATCCGCGTACCGCCAGCGTCGATGCGCTTGCCACGCGCTACGCGGTCGACCGCGCGCAGGCGCGACGCGTGGAAGCCACGGCGCTGATGCTGTTCGACCAGGTCGCCAAGGCCTGGAAGCTCGACGCCGACGCACGCGAATGGCTGTCGTGGTCCGCGCGCGTGCACGAGATCGGCCTGGCCATTGCCCACAGCCAGCATCAGCATCACGGCGCCTACATCCTGCGTCATGCCGACCTCGCCGGCTTTTCGCGGCAGGAACAACACCTGCTCGCGGCCGTGGTCGAGAGCCACCGACGCAAGCCGGACAAGGCCGTCATCGAGGCCCTGCCGTTGCGCTATCGCGACCTGGCCCGCCAGATCACCGCGCTGCTGCGCCTGGCGGTGCTTTTTCGCCGCGCGCGCCGCGCCGAGTCGCTGCCGCCGCTCAAACTGCATGCCACGCGCCAACGCCTGCGCCTGACGTTGCCGGCACTGTGGTCGCGCCAGCATCCACTCAGTGACGCCGACCTGCAGCAGGAACACGCGCCCATGGCCGAGCTGGGCCTGCGCCTGGAGCTGGTACGCGCCGACGCCTGAGGCGGGCGTTGTGATCCGCGCCCGCCGCGTATCATTGGCGATTCATTCTTGTGGCCCGACACCATGCTCAAGTCCCTGCTCGCCGCACTGCTGTTGTCCCTGCCCTGCACGCTTGCCGCACAGAGCACCAAACCAGCCACGCCTGCAGCCGCGCCCACGGTCGCGCCGCAAGTGCTGATGCGCACCACGCAAGGCGACATCACGCTGGAGTTGTACCCGGACAAGGCGCCCAAGAGCGTGGCCAACTTCCTGCAATACGTGCGCGACGGCTTCTACGACGGCACCGTGCTGCACCGGGTGATCCCCGGCTACCTGGTGCAGGGCGGGCTCTACACGCGGGAGCTGCAACCCAAGCGCACGCGCCCGGCGGTGGCCAGCGAGGCGGACAACGGCTTGTCCAACCTGCGCGGCACGCTGGCGGTGGCGCGCGGCGCGGACGTCAACTCCGGCACCGCGCAGTTCTTCGTCAACCTGGTGGACAACCGCCGCCTCGACTTCGTCGGCAACCAGAGCGGGCTGACCTGGGGCTACGCGGTATTTGGCAAGGTCAGCAAGGGCATGGACGTGATCGATCGCATCGCCGCCCTGCCGACCCGCGCCCAGGGTCCCTTTGCCGGTGATGTACCCACGCCACTGGTGGTGATCACGCAGGCAACCGTGATCGGCGACGACGCGCCGGCGCAGGCAGCCAGTGCGCCGGCCAAGGCGGCCACGGTGCCAGCCACGCGCAAGCCGCACTGAGTCCGCGCATGAGCACGCTGTTCATCGCCGACCTGCATCTGGACCCCGCGCGGCCACACATCACCGCCCTGTTCGAACACTATCTGGCCGGCGACGAGGTACGCCACGCCGAGGCGCTGTACATCCTTGGCGACCTGGTGGAAGCGTGGATCGGTGACGACGACGACGCGGCGCTGCCACAGCGCATTGCCGACGCCACGCGCGCCGTGTGCGATGCCGGCGTGCCGGTGTACTTCATGGTCGGCAACCGCGATTTCCTGCTCGGCGAACGCTACGCCGCGCGCGCCGGGTTGACGCTGCTGGAGGACGGCACGGTGCATGCTGTCGCCGGGCAGCCTACGTTGCTCATGCACGGCGATGTGCTGTGCACTGACGACGCCGCTTACCAAGCCGTGCGCGCACAGGTGCGTGATCCACAATGGCAGGCGCAGTTCCTGTCCATGCCACTGGATGCGCGACGCGCCTTTGCCGCCCGCTCGCGCGAGCAAAGCAAGGCGCATACCGCCAGCACGATGGAAAGCATCATGGACGTCAACGCCGATGCCGTGGCGCAGGCGATGCGCCAGGCCGGCGTGGCCCGTCTGATCCACGGCCACACGCACCGCCCCGCCAAACACGCCTTCGCGCTTGACCACGCGGCGGCCGAGCGCATCGTCCTCGGCGACTGGTACGAACACGGCTCGGTGCTGAAAGTGGATGCCAACGGCGCCGAACTGCGCGGGCTCGCAGCGCCTGCCGCGCACTGACAACGCCGCCTGCGGCGGTGTGCGGCAACGGCGCCGGACGCAACCGGCCAATCCCCGGTTCGTGCACCGGTGGGCAGCCGTGGGCAAGATCGGCTGAACCCGGGCCGTCGTGCTTTCCACATGACGCGTGCGCAAGGTCAATGCCACGCTCCAACTTCATGAAAAAAATGCACAAGCTTGCACGCTTTACACGGTTGCTTGCGTCGAGTTGGGGAATGCGACGTGCACATGTTTCCACGGCGATGCGTGTGTGCGCCCCGAACACTGTGACGCCGCGCAGTCTGCAGCGGCGGCTGATTCACGCCGCACGCTTGGCACAGTCGATGCTCGCTTCATGGTGGGTGCGCCGCAGCAGCGCCGCGGCTGCCACCTGCGAGTCCTCCACGAGCCGGCAAGGATCCACCGATGGCTTTACGCGTTGCGACACCGACGACGTGCCATGCACGCAGACAAGCACACCTGGTCATCGCGCTGCTGTTGGCAACATCGGCAGCGTGTCTTTCACTGCGCGTGGCCGCACACGGCGCCGCCGCACCGCCGCAGCCGACCGGCCAAAGCAGCCTTTCCGGGGCGATGATCAATACCGCGCCCAATGACCCACCCGGTGAATGGCGCAGCCAGGCGCGCGACTACGCCAATTCGCGCTACAGCACGCTGGACAAGATCAACGCCGCCAACGTCGGCAAGCTGCGCATTGCCTGGACGTTTTCCGACGGCACGTTGCACGGCCACGAAGCCGCGCCGCTGGTGATCGGCGACACCATGTACGTGGTCACGCCGTTTCCGGACATGTTGTATGCGCTGGACCTGACCAAGCCGGGGGCGCAGATCAAATGGACGTTCAAACCCAATCCGTCGCCGGCGGCCATCGGCAAGGCATGCTGCGACGCGGTGACGCGCGGCGTGGCGTATGCAAACGGCAAGCTGATCTACAACCTGCTCGACGACCACACGGTGGCGGTGGACGCCAGCACCGGCAAGCAGGTCTGGCGCACCACGATGGACAACCTCAAGACCGGCGCAACCATGACCATGTCGCCGCTGGTGGTCGGCAACAAGGTGTTCGTCGGCAACAGTGGCGGCGAAATGGGTGCGCAAGGGTGGATCGCCGCGCTGGACGTCGATACCGGCAAGCAACTGTGGCGCGCCTACAACACCGGATCGGACCAGCGCGTCCTCATCGGTGATGACTTCAAACCGTATTACAAGTGGATGCAGGGCAAGGACCTGGGCATCAGCAGCTGGCCGGCCGGCATGTGGAAGCACGGTGGGGCGACGGTCTGGGGCTGGATTTCCTACGACCCGGACAGCAACCTGATCTATTACGGCACCAGCAACCCCAGCCCGCGCGTGCCAGCGCAACGGCCAGGCGACAACCTCTGGGCCACCACGATCCTGGCGCGTGATGCCGACACCGGCATGGCCCGCTGGGCGTACCAGACCACGCCGCACGACCAATGGGATTACGACGCGGCCAACGAAGACCTGCTGATGGATCTGCCGGTGAATGGCAAGACGCGCAAGGTCCTCGTCCACCTCGATCGCAATGCCTACGCGTACACGATCGATCGGCTCACCGGCGAAGTGTTGAGCGCCACGCCATTTTCAGCGATGAACTGGTCCACCGGCTTCGACATGAAGACCGCACGGCCCATCGTCAACCCGGACAAGGCACCGCTGCCGGGCATCAAGGTGGACAACCTGTGTCCGTCGGACCTGGGAGGAAAGGAGTGGCCCGGCTCGGCGATGTCACCGCGCACCGGCCTGATCTACGCCGGCATCCTGAACATCTGCATGGACCTCACCGACCACGAGGTCGGCTATATCGCCAGCTCGCCGTATGACGGCATGCAGATAGCGCGACACCCGGCCTCGGGCGACAACCTTGGCGAATTCATCGCGTGGAACCCTGCGACCAACAAGAAGGCGTGGTCGATCAAGGAAAAATTCATGACCATGAGCGGGGCCCTGGCCACCGCCGGGGATGTCGTGTTCTACGGCACCGCGGACGGCTGGTTCCGCGCCGTCGATGCGCGCAGCGGCAAGGTGCTGTGGTCGCAAAAGCTCGGCTCCGGGGTGGTCGGCCAGCCCATGACCTACCTCGGTCCTGACCATCGCCAGTACATCGCCATCTACACCGGCGTCGGTGGCAACGCACGGGTTCCGGTGGACAAATCGGTCAGCGGATTCCCGGCGCAGGGCGGGACGCTCTATGTGTTTTCAATCGACGGCGACGGGATAGGCGTGGACAACGACGTCACGCCTGGCGCCACCGGCAACAGCGCGAAGCATTGAGGCCGCCGCCGTGACCTTTCGCCTCGCGTCATGCCGATTGATCACGCTCGTGCTGGCATGCGCTCTGGCCGCCTGCGAAGGCGGCAGCACGCCGCCACCGGCCACCCACCTGCCTGCGCCCGACGACATTGCGGCCGTGCCGCTGGGTCAACCGGCGGGAATGACCGGCCCGGCGACAGGGGCGATATCCACGGCCAACCCGTATGCAGGCAGTCCGGAGGCAATCACTGCCGGCAAGGCGCTGTACATCCACATGAACTGCGCCGGCTGCCATGCGTACAACGGCAAGGGCAACATGGGTCCGGACCTGACCGATACCTACTGGCGCTATGGCGGCTTGCCGATCCAGATCTACAAGTCGATCCAGGATGGTCGGCCGCAAGGCATGCCGGGATGGGGCGCGGCCCTGCCACCGCAGGAAATCTGGAAGCTGGTGGCGTTCATCCAGTCCCTTGGTGGCAGCGTGCCGGTATCCGAATACTCGCATGCCCGGCAGGGTGACGTTTCCGCCGGCAAGGTGGCGCAGGAGTTGGCCACCCCAGCGTCGTCGCGACCGCACGGGCCGCGGTGATGAGGCATCGCCGATGACGCTGCGCCGCACGCTGCTCACCGCGCTTGCGCTGGCGCTGCCCCCCGGCGCGTGGGCCGCCACGCCCATGTCCTACCTGCACAGCTTCGGCCCGGCCGGCTACAGCGTCACCCGCCTGGGCTGGGGCCTGGGCATCATCTCCATCGTGGTGTGCGTGATCATCGCCGCGCTGCTGCTGGGCGCGCTGTTCAGGCGACGGCGGACGGATACCGGCAACGATCCGGCGCAGCTGGTCGTGCACCACGATGCCGGTGGCATGCCGTGGATCTACATCGGTGCCGGCAGCACCATCATCGTCCTGGTCGCGGTGATGATATGGACGCTGGCCGTGACCGCCGCGGTGGTCAACCCGTCGCACAAACCGGCACTCACCGTGCAGGTGACCGCATCGCAATGGTGGTGGGCATTGCGTTATGACACGCAGGTGCCTTCGCGCACCTTCTTGACCGCCAACGAGATCCATATCCCGGTCGGCCAACCGGTGCGCTTCGAGTTGCGCAGTACCGATGTCATCCACTCGTTCTGGGTGCCCAAGCTCGGCGGCAAGATGGACGTCATCCCCGGGCAGACCAACGTCACCTGGCTGCAAGCCGACCGTCCTGGCGTGTACCGCGGCCAATGCGCCGTGTTTTGCGGCGCCGAGCACGCGCGCATGGGCCTGTACGTCGTCGCCCAGTCGCCGCAGGACTTCCGTGCCTGGCAGGAGCGACAGATCGAAGCGGCATCGCCTCCGACAAGCGTCGATGGTCAACGCGGGCAGCAGGTGTTCCAGGCGCATTGCGCGGCGTGCCACACCGTTCGTGGCGGTGACGCCGGCGGGTTGGTCGGGCCGGATCTGACGCACTTGATGGATCGACGCACGCTGGCGGCTGGCGTGTTGCCGAACACGCCCGGCAACCTCGCCGGCTGGGTGGTGCAACCGCAAACCATCAAGCCGGGCAGCCGTATGCCGGACCAGATGTTGTCCGGGCCGCAGCTGGCTACCTTGATGACCTACCTGCAAACCTTGCGATAAGGAACGCGCGCCGTGACCACGACAGAAACCTATCGCGCGCCCGTCATTGCCAAGGCTGACGACGACTCGCCCAGCTCCGAAACCCTGCGCCGTCACTGGGAAGGCCGGGGCGGTCTGCTGGGCTGGTTGTCCAGCGTGGACCACAAGGAGATCGGCAAGCGATACCTGGTGACCGCGTTCCTGTTCCTGCTCGCAGGTGGGCTGGAGGCGGCAGTGATGCGCGCGCAACTGGCGCAACCGGGTGAGCACGTGCTCAACGCCGAGCAATACAGCCAGTTGTTCACCATGCATGGCGTGACCATGATTTTTCTGTACGCGATGCCGGTGTTGTCGGGCTTCAGCAATTACCTGTGGCCATTGCTGCTGGGCTCGCGCGACATGGCCTTCCCGCGCCTGAACGCGTTTTCCTACTGGACGTTCCTGTTTGCCGGGTTGTTCCTCTACGCCAGCTTCGTGCTCGGCCGTGCCCCGGACGACGGCTGGTTCAACTACGTGCCGTATGCGTCGCGGCAGTTCAACCCGGGCGTGAACATTGACGTGTACGCGTTGGGGATGGTCTTCCTCGGCATCTCCACCACCGTGGGCGCGATCAACTTCGTGGTCACGCTGGTGCGCACGCGATGTCCGGGCATGTCAATCAACCGCGTGCCGATCCTGGTCTGGGGCACGTTGACCGCTTCGGTCGGCAACCTGTTTGCCGTGCCGGCGGTGAGCCTGGCGTTCTTCATGCTGTGGCTGGACCGACAGCACGGCACGCACTTTTTCGATGCTGCCAACGGCGGTCAGCCGCTGCTGTGGCAACACCTGTTCTGGATGTTTGGTCATCCGTGGGTGTACGCCATCGTGCTGCCAGCCATGGGCATCGTGTCCGACGCGCTGCCGACTTTCTGCCGGCGCCCGCTGGTCGGCTACACCGCCGTTGCGCTGGCCACGGTCACCACCATGATCCTGGGCTTCGGCGTGTGGGTGCATCACATGTTCGCCACCGGGCTGCCGGTGATGTCGCTGTCGTATTTCAGCGCATCGAGCATGCTCATCGTCATCCCCAGCTCCGTGGCCGTATTTGCCTGGGTTGCCACCATCTGGACCGGACGGCCCAGGTTCACCACGCCGTTCCTGTTCTTCGCCAGCTTCATCATGCTGTTCGTGGTCGGTGGTGTCTCAGGCTTCATGACCGCGTCGGTGCCGGTGGACTGGCAGTTGACCCACACCTATTTCGTGGTCGCCCACCTGCACTACGTGTTGATCGGCATCAACGTGTTTCCGGTGGTGGGCGGGATCTATTACTGGTTCCCGAAATTCACCGGCCGGATGATGGACGAGACCCTCGGCAAATGGAGTTTCTGGGTGATGTTCATCGGCTTCAACGTGGGCTTTTTCCCGCAGCACATCCTTGGCCTGCAGGGCATGCCACGGCGCATCTACACCTACGCCAGCGACCAGGGTTGGGGTACCTGGAACCTGGTGTCGACCATCGGCTCCTACCTGTTTGCCATTGGCATCGCGCTGTTCCTGATCAACTTGTGGATCAGCTTGAAGCGCGGCCGCCCCGCCGGCAGGAATCCATGGAACGCGCCCTCTCTGGAATGGTCCACGTCCTCGCCGCCGCCGGTCTACAACTTTGCCGTCATCCCGACCGTGGCCAGCCGCTACCCGTTGTGGGAAGGGCAGATGCAGATGCCCGCCGGCAGCGACCGCAGCAGCACCGATGTCGGCCTGTTGCTGGATCACGGCCGCGAAACCATCGGCACCACCCTGCTCGATGCCGAGCCGGTGGTGATCCTGAAAATGCCCGGTGACACGCTGGCGCCGCTGGTCCTGGGCCTGGCACTGGTGGCGGTGTTTGTGGGGCTGCTGCTGCACTGGTCATGGGTGGCGAGCATCGGCGTGCTGATCTGCCTGCTGG
>JBDTIE010000070.1:0-4776 GCA_039936515.1 Rhodanobacter sp.
CAGCCACCGCCGCGGCGGTGGCTGCGCGGATCTCGGCCGGGCGGTAACACTCAAGGCCTGGGCCGCAACCACGTCAGGCGGCCACTGGCCAGCAGCGCCTGCAGTTGTGGTGCAAACGGCGACTGCAGCGCCGCAGCGGACAAATCATGCGTCGCCACCAGGCCGACGCACGCGTTGCGACCATCGGCCTTGGCTTGGTACAGCGCCACGTCGGCCAGCTCCAGCACCGCATCGAACGCATCGCTGCCGCCACGCGTGCTGAGCGGGTGCAGGCTGAAACCGATGGAGCAGGTCAGGTGGATGCTGCCGCCACGGCCGTCGGCAAACGTGTGCGCGGCGATGTCCTGGCGCAGGCGCTCGGCGATGTTCAGCACCCCGGCGGCATCGACCTGGCACAGCAGCAACAGGAACTCCTCCCCGCCCCAGCGCGAGGTGATGTCGCTTTCGCGTCGGGCTGCGGCCAGCAACCGGCCGACGCTGCGCAGTACCTCGTCACCGACGGCATGGCCGTAGCTGTCGTTGACGCGCTTGAAGTAGTCCAGATCAATCTGCAACACGCCCACGCTGCCGCCGCCGGACAGGATGTCGGGCACGCACGACAACAGGTAGCGGCGGTTGTGCAACGCGGTCAGCTGATCGGTCTGGCTGGCCTCGGCCAGCGCCAGGTTGGTCGTACGCAGGCGCTCGACGACTTCGGCCAGTTGCTCGGTGCGTTGGGCCACCTGCGCTTCCAGGCGCAGATTCTGGCGACGCACCCGGCGTGCGCGCCAGCCCAGCAACAGGTATAACGCCAGCAGCGCCAGCAAGACTGCCGCCGTACGCACCAGCGACCGCTCGTACCAGCGTGGTAGCACGTTGATCGACAACGTCGCCTGTGGCCCGTAACCATCGCTGCCGGCTACCGTCGCCATGACCCTGAAGCGGAAGTTGCCCGGCGGCAGGTGCGTGTAGAACACGGTGCGCCGCGATCCGGCGTCCTGCCATTGCGTGTCGTAGCCCTCCAGCTGATAGCGAAAGCTGACCGCACCCATGCCCAGGTACGGCGCGGTGTAGTGGATGGCGATGTCGCGCGCGCCGGCGTGCAGGTCAAAGCTGGCGTCTGGGTATTGCCGCCCGGCGTGTTCGATCGAGTCGATCCTTGCCGGCGGCGGCTTTGGCGTGCCGAGCCTGCGCGTGTCCACTCGCAGCGCACCGTCGGTGGTCGCAAACCAGATGGCATCGCCAACCACCAGGCTGCGCGAGCCGCCACCGCCGTTGCAGCACGGCGAGTTGTGCACGCTGGTGGCGCGCAGCTCACCGGCGACCAGCTGCGGCCTGACCTGGCTCTGCGCCGAGCCGGGCATCGGCAGTCGTGCCAGGCTCATGCGCCAGGCACCGGCGTTGGAGCCGACGTAAAGATCACCACCGATCACGTCCATCGTCCACACGTTGTCGCTGGGCAGCCCCTGTTTGCGCCCGGTCATGCGCAACTGGCCACCGCGCATCACGCCGATGCCGGCGTCATTGGTACCGATGCCGAGCAGGCCCGGCCCCAGGTTGGCAATGCGCGTGACAAATCGCCCGCGCAGCGGTGCGGCCCACGCCGGCTGCGTCATGCGCCCACCGCGCCACTCCTGCACGCCGTCGCCGGTTCCGACATAGACGCGGTCAGGTCCGGCGACATGAATGACGCGGACGGTGGCCGCCGGTCCCGACGTACCCGGGTCCAGCCGCGTCAGCGCGCCGGCGTACCAGCGAAACAGTCCGCGCGAGGTGCCGATCCAGATATCGTCGGCGGCGATCTCGCGCACGTCGTTGATCTGCCAGCGGTCCAGTTGCGCCAGCGCCGGCGGCGTCACTCTGCGGCCGCCTTCAAACACCGACACGCCGGCGCGCGTGCCGACCCACAGACGGCCACGGCTGTCACGGGCCAGCTCGTAGGCCGACGGATCCGTCAGCGCGCTGCCAGGCAGCAACGGCCGCACGTGCTCGCCGTCGAACACATCCACGCCGCTGTTGGTGCCGATAAGCACGTTGCCATGGCCGTCACCCAGCACGCTCCACACCAACGCATCAGACAGCCCGTCGACGCTGGATACGCGCCGCGTCCAGCCATTCCACACGCGATACAGGCCACGCGTGTGCGTGCCCATCCACAGGTTGCCGGCGCTGTCCTCGAACAGCGCCTGCACCCAGGGCTTGTCGGCGATGGCATCGTCGGCGATGCGTTCCAGGCCGCCTGCTGCCAGGTGGCGAAACAGCGCCGGGGCGGTACCTACCCACAGCGAACCGGCGTGATCGACCAACAACGACTCGATGCGCGTCGTGTCCAGGCCTTGGCCTAAACCGGCGGCAATGATGTGCTCGCCGTCAAGCCGCTTGAGTCCGGCCTGAGTACCCAACCACAAGCCTTCGGCGCTGTGCGCCAGATGCGTGATCGCGGTAGCGCGGCCGTCCTGGGCGACGCATACCGGTGCGGCCGCCAGGTTCTTGCTGTCCAGGCGGCAGACGCGGCCGACGCCGCCGATCCACAGCGTGTCGCCCACGCGCAACAGGCTCAGCGCCGGCCCGCGGTAACCGGGCAGCGGTACGACGCGGCCATCGCGCACGCGCGCCAAACCCGTGGCGGTGGCCAACAACGGCGTGCCGTCGCCCGAATCGACGATGGCATTGACCGGGCTGCCACCCAGGCCGGTGAAATGCCCGCCGCCGTAGCGCAGGACACCCTGTGGGCCGCCAAACCACACCTGTCCCGACGGATCGGCCCATGCCGCCTCGAGCATGCTGGTGTCCACGCCGGTGGTGGCGCGGTCAAAGGTGGCAAACGCCTCGCCGTCGAAGCGCGCAAGCGCCGTCTGCGTCGTTATCCACAAGAAGCCGGCGCGGTCCTGGGTCACGGCCAGCACGGTGATTTGCGGCAAGCCCTGTTCGGCCGACCAGTGGTCCAGCACCATCGCGTGCAACGGCAATTGTGGATCCATCGCCCAAGCTGGCCGTGCAGGACACAGACAGACGGCGACAGCCAGCGCAACGGCAACCAACAACCTCGACATGGACCCCTTGCCGGCGCGTGCAGGCATCGTGCGACGGACGCACCGGCTGCACCGATTCTGACCTGCCGATGGCGGCGCGGCAACCCGCACCGAGGGCATGGACGCGGGGGCGGTCTCAGATCCCATCAAGCGGCGGCGCAAAGTCAAAACCGAGCGCGGCGGTGACTGCGATCACGTCTGCGCACACCGCGTCCAGCGCGCTGTCGCGGACGGCGACCCGCGGACGCAAGTCCAGTGTGCAGGCCAGCGCCCGCGACATCAACGCCGCATGTGCCGCAGCCAGCGTGGTTGCCTGCGCCGCGGTCAACAGCCCCGCGTCGCGACAGGCCTCGATCAACGCCGCGTTGGCGGTGACCTGCAGCAAGCCCGGTGCGTCGGTGGCATGGGCCAGCACCAGGCCCTGCAGGACAAAGGCAATATCCATCAGGCCGCCACGGCCCTGTTTGAGATCCATGTGCTCCGCGTCGGAGCGGTCGCGCTGGGCACGCCAACGCTCACGCATGCTGCCTACCTCCGCGCGCACCGCTGCCGCGTCCCGACGCGCGGCAAGGATTTCGTGGCGGATCGCGGCCAGTTCCGTGCGCAGCGCCGGATCACCTGCAACCGGGCGCGCGCGCAGCAACGCCTGGTGTTCCCAGGTCCACGCCCGGCCGCGCTGGTAGACGGCGAAGGCATCCAGGGAACTGACCAGCAGGCCCTTGGAGCCGTCCGGGCGCAACCGCGTATCAACCTCGTACAGGCGTCCGGCGCGGGTCAGCACGGTCAGCCAGTTCATTACCCGCTGCGCCAGACGCTGATACCAGCGCGCGCCTTCCAGCGGCCGCGCGCCGTCACTGAGCAGGTCCGCCCGACGGCTGTCGTACACGAACACCAGGTCCAGGTCCGAGGCAAAGCCCAGTTCGGTGCCGCCCAGGCTGCCGTAGCCGAGCACGGCGAAGCCCGAGCCTTCGCCGGCGAGCCGGCCGTGGCGCGCCACCATCTCGCGCTCGGCCAGCGAGGTGACGGCCATCACCACCGATTCGGCCAGGGCCGCCAGGCGACGCGCGGTGGCTACCGCGTCGGCGCGGCCATCGTTGAACGCCAGCCCCAATCGGAACGCCAGCGAGGCCTTGAGCTCGTTGATGCGTTCCAGCTCGGCCTCGGCCTCGCGCTCGTCGAGCGTGCCCAGTACGCGCGCGATCTCGGCGGTGATGTCGGCACGGCGCAGCGGCAGCTGGTCAATGCGCGGATCAAGCACGTCGTCCAGCAGCAGCGGCTGGGCGATGACGCGCGTGGCAAGGAACGCGCTGTCGGCAAACAGTCGCGCCAGGCGTACGCGTGCCGGTGGTAGCTCCTCCAGCAACACCAGGTAGGACGAACGCCGCGCCACCGCCTGCACCAGCTGGCACAGGCGCAACAGGCACGCCACCGGCGCGCCGGTGTTGCGGGCGGCGGCGATCAGCTGCGGCATGACGTGGTCCAGCCGCTCGCGCGAGCGCAACGACATGCTGCGCACGGCCGCCGCCTGCGACAGCTTGAGCAGGGCATCGGCCAGCTCGGCCCCGGGACTGAAGCCAGACACCTCCAACGTGGACGCATCCAGGGTTTGCGCGCACGCGGCCTGCCACAGCACCTGGTCCGCCGCCGGCACACGCGCGGCGCGGCCACCTTCGGGCATCAACACGGCGGCGAATTCCTCGCTGACCAGCGCGCGCTGGCGGGCGAGTTCGGCCTCCAGCATGGTCCAGTCCGGGTAGTCCAGGCT
>JBDTIE010000071.1:0-28345 GCA_039936515.1 Rhodanobacter sp.
GGTGCAGGCGTTCGTGCGTGACGCCGAAGTGGCTGCCGTGGATTTCGTGCACGGCGAAGGCCTGCTGATGGCGCCAACGATCGCCGTGCCGCGCATGCTCGCGCGCCAGGGCCTGAGCTTGCAGGACTTCGACTTTTACGAAATCCACGAAGCATTTGCCGCGCAGGTGTTGTGCACGCTGCACGCGTGGGAAAGCGCGGATTACTGCAAGACCCGGCTGGGGCTGGACACGCCGCTGGGTTCGATCGATCCGGCCAAGCTCAATGTGCACGGCTCCAGCCTTGCCGTCGGCCATCCGTTTGCCGCCACCGGCGCGCGGCTGGTCGCCACCCTGGCCAAGTTGCTGGAGGACAAGGGCCATGGCCGCGGCCTGATCTCCATCTGCACCGCCGGCGGCATGGGCGTCACCGCCATCCTCGAACGGCCGTGACCGTCGCCGCGGTTGCCGCGGTCGCCGGCTGATGCCGCGCCTGCGCTTCACGTTGCTGGCCAGCGTGCTGGGCCTGCTGGCGGGTATTGCCGGCACCGCGTGGCTGAGCGGACTGACTGCCACCGGTTATGCGCCGCATGCCACTTTCGTTGCCAGGCGCACCTCTTCCGACGCGGCATCGCCGGATCGTGCCGCCCAGGTGCGCAAGCCTGTGCCACGCCATGTGCCGGCACGCGTGCGCAGTGATGTCGTTGCCAGTGGCGTGGCCATTCCGGCGATCGCGCCCGATGACGACGGCGAACTGGTGCCGCAGGTCATGGCCATGGACGACAGCCAGAGCTGGGAGCGCCTGCGTGGCCATCTGGACGGCCAGGTGTTGTTGGCAGTGAGCGTGGATGGCGGCGGCCGCGTCACCGCTGCCCGCATCGCGCAATCCAGCGGCGACGAGTTGCTCGACGCGCATGCACTGCGCAGCGTGCATCGGTGGCGCTTCGCCGTGCCGGCGGACCGGCCTGACGGCATGCACGGCGAGGTGCCCATGCGCTTCACCAGCGCCGCGAAGCGGGCCGGCGCCGATTGATGGCACGGGTGGCAAGCAGCCGCGCAACCGCGCAGGGCGGGCACTGCCCGCCGGCTCGTCGGTCGGCATACGCGCTGGGATACTGGCGGCGGGCCGTGCCCGCCCTGCGTATCGCGAACGTCAGCGCAGGATCTGCAGATAGTTGTGCACCGTGGTGGCCAGCCCGGCATACAGCGCCTCGACGATCAGTGCGTGACCGATCGACACCTCCGCCAGTTCCGGAATGGCGGCGGCAAAGGTGCCCAGGTTGGTCTGGCTCAGGTCGTGACCGGCATTGACCGCCAGGCCTGCGCGCTGCGCGCAGTGCGCAGCGCCCACGCACAGGGCCAGCGCCGCGTGTGGCTCGCCGTCGGCAAAGGCCTGCGCATACGGCCCGGTGTAGATCTCCACGCGCTGCGCGCCGATCTCGGCCATGGCGGAAAAGTCCTGCGCACCGGCGTTGACGAACAGGCTTACGCGGCAGCCAAGTTTGCGCAGCTCGGCAACCAGTGGACGCAAGCTGGCGATGTCGTGTTGCGGGTCGAAGCCGTGGTCGGAGGTGATCTGCCCGTCGCTGTCGGGCACCAGTGTCACCTGTGTCGGCCGCACCTCGCGCGCCAGGGCGACCAGCCCCGGATAGCTGCCGCGCGCCGGTGCAAACGGATTGCCCTCGATGTTGAATTCAACGCGGCCGCGCAGCATCGCCGCCAGCGCGCGCACGTCATCCGGGCGCACGTGGCGCTGATCCGGACGTGGATGCACGGTGATCCCGCCGCAACCGCACTCGATGCAGGTCTGCGCCGCGCGGGTGATGTCCGGCTCGCTGCCGCCGCGGGAGTTGCGCAGCACGGCGATCTTGTTGAGGTTGACGCTGAGTACGGTCATGACGGGGTGGTCGGCGTGAGCGGAGAAGGAGGTAAAGCACACTGCACGCATGCCGTCGGCGTCGCAAGCGCGCGCAGCACGACACGCCGCGGGCGGCCACGCCAGGCCAACGCGCCGGTGCAGCCGTCGCCCAGTGCCAACGCGTGCAGTTGCCAGGCCGCGGCGTCATCGCCATCGAGCCAATCCAGCCGCAGTGCACCGTCGCGCAGCACGCGCAGACGATGCAGGCCAAAACTGATGCCGTGACCGGTGGCCTTGAGCACCGCCTCCTTGGCTGTCCACAGCTCGAAGAACGCGGCGTTGCGTTGCTCCTGCGGCAGGGCCAGCAAAGCCGCCGTCTCGTCCGCGTGGAAAAAGCGCCGCGCCAGATCCATCGCCCGCGCGCGCTCGCCGGCACACTCGATGTCGATTCCCGGGGCAATGCCGCGAGCCACCGCCAGCACCGCCCGCGCGCCACTGTGCGACCAGTTGAAATCCAGCCCCGCCATCGCCTGTGCCAGGCGTGGGCGACCGTGCTCGCCGATCGCCAGCGTCGTGTCGGTCGCGCCGGTGTAGCGCGCCAGCAGCGTCAGCAGCGGCGCGCGAGCCCGCGCATGCTGGTAGGCGAAGTGCCACACGTGCACTTCATCCTCGCCCAGGGATTCAAGCTCGGCGCTTGCCGGCGTGCTTTTCATGCGCCCATGGTGCTGGGCGCCTTGCCCGCACACAAGCGACGCGGCCGCGCGCGACCAGTGCGCCGCGCTACTCCGCGCGCCGCGTTTCTGGCACGCTGGGCGCACGCGAGCGCGTCAACGGGCCGCGCAAACGGGGAGCCGCGCTTGATAGCCGGGTGGGTACTGCTGTTGGTTTCGCTGCTGTATGTCGGGCTGCTGTTTGGCGTGGCGTATGCGGGGGATCGGCGCGCGCTGTATCCGTTGCGGCCTCGCCTGCGACCGCTGGTTTACGGCCTGGCGCTGGCGGTGTACTGCTCGTCGTGGACGTTCTACGGCGCAGTCGGTACCGCGGCACGCGGTGGACTGGCGTACCTGCCGATCTACCTGGGGCCGATCCTGATGTTCGTGTTCGGCTTCGGTTTGTTGCGGCGGATGGTGCGCATCACGCGCCAGCGCAACATCACCTCGATCGCCGATTTCATCGGCGCGCGCTTTGGCAAGTCGCACGGTCTGGCGGCGCTGGTGGCGGTGATCGCGGTGACCGCGGTAGTGCCGTACATCGCGCTGCAATTCCAGGCGGTGGCGATGTCCTTTGGCGTGCTCGGTGGCGAGGCGCACGATCTGACGCTGGTCGGCGGTGTCGACAGCGCATTCTGGTGCGCGGCGCTGCTGGCGGTGTTCGCCATCCTGTTTGGCGCGCGCACCATCGACGCGACCGAACACCACCATGGCCTGATGCTGGCCATCGCGCTGGAGTCGCTAATCAAGTTGCTGGTGTTTGTCGGGCTGGCGGTTTACGCGGTATGGCAGGGTCCGGGCATGCTGAAGAGCGTGCAGGCGCCGGTGATGCAGTTGCGTGACGGACTGCCCTCGGGCTTCCTGGTGCAGACGATGCTGGCGATGTGCGCGATGTTCTGCCTGCCACGGCAGTTCCAGATCGGCATGGTCGAATGCGAAGACGCCCACGATCTGCGGCATGCGCGCTGGCTGGTACCGGTGTACATGGCGATCATCAGCATCGCGGTGCTGCCCATCGTCGCCGCCGGCGCGGCGCTGCCGCAGGTGCGCGACGGCATCGCCGATGCCTGGGTGCTGACGCTGCCGCTGGCCCACGGCGACAACGGCATGGCGCTGCTGGCCTTCGTCGGTGGTTTCTCGGCGGCGACGGGCATGGTCATCGTCGCCTCAGTCGCGCTGTCGACGATGATCAGCAACGACCTGGTGATGCCGGCGCTGCTGCGCATCCGTGCGCTCAAGCTGGAGCAGCGCAGCGACCTGTCGGCGCTGGTGCTGGGTGTGCGTCGGGTGGCAATCATCGCGCTGGCGGCAATGGCCTATGTGTATTACCGCGTCGCCGCCGGGGAGGCGTTCCTGGCCACCACCGGGCTGCTGGCGTTTGCCGCGGTGGCGCAGTTTGCGCCGGCGTTGATCGCCGCGCTGTACTGGGGCGGCGCCAGTCGCCGCGGCGTGGCTGCAGGCTTGATCGGCGGCTTCACGGTGTGGCTGTACACGCTGCTGCTGCCGATGCTGCTGGGCACGCCGCAATGGATGCAGGACGGTCCGTTTGCGTGGGCGTGGTTGCGGCCGCAGGGCCTGTTCGGGCTGTCCGGCTGGGACCCGGTGGTGCATGGCACTTTCTGGTCGCTGCTGGTCAACGTCGGCGCGCTGGTGTTCATCTCGCTGCGCTTTCGCCCCAGCCTCGCCGAACGCCTGCGTGCGGCCGCCTTCATCGACGCCAATCCGGCCAGCCGCACCGGCGCCGGCGACTGGCGCGGGCGCGTGGTGGTGGCCGACCTGCGCACCATCGCCGAACGCATCATTGGCGAGCGCGCGGCGGCGCGTGCGTTTGACGAATACGGTGAGCGCCGCGGACGCATGCTGCTCTCCCCCGAGGCCGCCGATCGACCTTTGATCCAGTACACCGAGCGCTTGCTGGCGTCGGCCGTGGGCGCGGCCAATGCCCGGCGCATCCTGATCGGCGCGTTGTCCGGCAGCGGGCTGGACCTGGCCGAAGCCATGGCGCTGATGGACGAGACCTCGCAGGAGCTGCGCTTCAATCGCGAGCTGTTATCCACCACGCTGGAGAACGTGTCGCAAGGCATCAGCGTGGTGGACGCGATGATGCACCTGGTGGCGTGGAACCGGCGTTATCTGGAGTTGTTCGACTATCCCGAAGGCATGGTGCATGTCGGTGTGCCGGTGGAAAACCTGATCCGCTGGAACGCCGAACTGGGCGAGTGCGGGCCCGGTGAAGTGGACGGCCATGTGGCCAAGCGCATCGACTACATGCGCGCCGGTTCGCCACATCTGTTCCAGCGTGTGCGGCCGGACGGCACGGTGATCGAGATGCGTGGCCGCGCCCTGCCCGGGGGCGGCTACGTCACCACCTACACCGATGTCACCGCCTACAAGCACGCCGAGCAGGCGCTGATCGAGGCCAACGAAACACTGGAGCAGCGCGTCAGTCAGCGCACGGCGGAGTTGTCCGAAGCGTTGGCCGCCACCGCGCGTGCGCGGCAAGCCGCGGAGAGCGCCAACATCTCCAAGACGCGGTTCCTGGCCGCGGCCAGCCACGACCTGCTGCAACCGCTCAACGCCGCGCGCCTGTTCACCTCCGCGCTGCGCCAGCAGCCAGGGCTGGATGCCGAGGCCAGCGGCCTGGCCGAGCGCATCGATGCCTCGTTCCGCGCCGCCGAAGGCCTGCTCGACGCGCTGCTGGATACTTCGCGACTGGATGCGGGCAGCTATCACCCGGATGTGCGCGCATTCGCGCTGGCGGACATGTTCGAATCGTTGCGCTCGCAGTTTGCCGTGGTCGCTTCACAGCGCGGCCTGCGCCTGCGTGTGGTGGCCACCGGCATGGCCGTGCGCAGCGATCCGCAACTGTTGCGGCGGGTTGTGCAGAACCTGCTGTCCAACGCGCTGCGTTACACGCGCCACGGTGGCGTGTTGCTGGGCGCGCGGCGCAGCGGCGACAACGTGCGCATCGAGGTGTGGGATTCGGGGCCCGGCATCCCCGACGGTCAGCGCTCGCGTATCTTTGATGAGTTCCAGCGCCTGGACCAGCCCTCCCCTTGGGGGGAAAAAGGCCTGGGCCTGGGACTGTCCATTTGCGACCGCCTGGCCGGCATCCTGCGCCACCGCCTGGACCTGCATTCCGTGCCCGGCCGCGGCAGTTGCTTTGCCATCGTCGTGCCGCGTACCGCACCGGTGGCCATGCGCGCGCAGAAGCTGCAACGCAGTGGCGGCGGCGAGCAGCTGCCGCTGCGCGTGCTGTGCCTGGACAACGATGCGGCCATCCTCGATGGCATGCGAGCCCTGCTCGGACGCTGGGGCGTGGACTGCCGCGTCGCGCTGGACGTGGCCGAGGCCAGCTTCGAGCTGCAGGCTGGTGTGATCGACGTGATCCTGGCCGACTACCATCTGGGCGACGACATGGATGGCCTGCAGGCGGTGGCGCACCTGGGCACGCAGCTCGACAAGTTGCCGCCGGTGGTGGTGATCACCGCCGACGGCAGCACCGACCTCAAGCAGCGCGCGCGCGCGCTGGGTTATCCGTTGTTGCACAAGCCCGTGCGCCCGGCGGCACTGCGTGCATTGCTGGAAGCGTTGGCGCGGCGGTAACGCCGCAAAGCTGGCGGGCTGTGCCCGCCCTACGCGCGGTGCAGGGTTTTTCGTAAGACGAGCACTGCCCGTCCTACGCGCGGTGCCGAAATATTTTGTAGGGCGGGCACTGCCCGCCGCCAACCGCGCCCGAGCTACATCGCGTCGGGCAGGCAAGGCGCGCTTCAGTCGTCCTCATCGGGCAGCGCCGGCATGGCCTGCTCCTCGATGGCGAGCTGGCTGGCGACCAAGGCCACCTGGGTGCGGTTGTTGACGCCCAGCTTGCGCATGATGGCGGTCATGTGCGCCTTGATGGTGGCTTCGGACACGCCCAGTTCCCACGCCATCTGCTTGTTGAGCTGGCCGTCGGCGAGCATGGTCATGACCCGAAACTGCTGTGGCGTGAGCGCGGCGATGCGTGCGGCGGCGTCAGCTTCGGCGCTTGCCAGCTGTGTTTCGGTCCCGGCCAGCGCCGGCGGTAGCCAGACGTCACCGTCCAGCACGCTGCCGATGGCCACCACGATGTCGTCCACCGAGGTGGATTTGGGAATGTACGCGGCCGCGCCATGGGCAAGTGCGCGGCGCGCGACCACCGCTTCCTCGTGGCCGGAGACCACGATGATCGGCAACCCCGGATATTGACCGCGGATGTGCGCCAGCGCCGAGTAGCCGCGCGCGCCGGGCATGTGCAGATCCAGCATCAGCAGCTCGGCATCGGGAAAAGCTTCGATCAGCCCGAACAGCGCCGGCACGCTGTCCGCGCCGTGCACCTTCGCGTGCGGCAACGCCACCATGACCGCCCGTTCCAGCGCATCGCGGAACAGGGGGTGATCATCGGCGATGAGGATGTCAGGCATTGGGGCCGGGAATAGAGAATGGGGAATGGGGAATGGAAGGAGCGGCGCTCTCTCCGTTCCCGCGTCCGTGATTCATGGCGCGAAAAGCGTGAATCGTGTGAGGGGACTCGGGCGCGCTTTTTCTATTCCCTGTTCCCTGCTCCCCATTCCCGATTCCTGCCTATTTGATCAACCGCTCGTCCACCAGGGTCTTCACCACGCCTGGATCGGCCAACGTGGTGATGTCGCCCAGTTGGTCGGGTTTGTTTTCGCCGATCTTGCGCAGGATGCGGCGCATGATTTTGCCCGAGCGGGTCTTGGGCAGGCCGCTGGCCCACTGGATGTAGTCGGGGCTGGCGATGGGTCCGATTTCTTTGCGTACCCAGGCCACCAGTTCCTTGCGCAGCGCGTCGCTGCCGGACTCGCCGGCAATCAGCGTGACATAGGCGTAGATGCCCTGGCCCTTGATGTCGTGCGGGCAGCCGACCACGGCAGCCTCGGCCACCTTGGGATGGGCCACCAGCGCGCTTTCCACCTCGGCGGTGCCCAGGCGGTGGCCGGAGACGTTGATGACGTCGTCGACGCGGCCGGTGATCCAGTAGTAGCCGTCCTCGTCGCGGCGCACGCCGTCGCCGCTGAAGTAGTAGCCGGGGTAGGCGGTGAAATAGGTTTCAATGAAGCGCTGGTGATCGCCATAGATGGTGCGTACCTGGCCGGGCCAGGACGCGCCGATCAACAGGTTGCCCTCGGCAACGCCGTCCTGCACCTCGCCGTCGGCATTGACGATGGCCGGCACGACGCCGAAGAACGGCAACGTGGCCGAACCGGGCTTGGTGGCAATCGCGCCGGGGATGGCCGAGATCATGATGCCGCCGGTTTCGGTCTGCCACCAGGTGTCGACGATCGGGCAGCGGTTTTCGCCGACGACGCGGTAGTACCACTCCCACGCCTCCGGGTTGATCGGCTCGCCGACCGAGCCGAGCAGGCGCAGCGACTTGCGCGAAGTGGCCTTGACCGGATCTTCGCCCTCGCGCATCAGCGCACGGATCGCGGTCGGGGCGGTGTAGAAGATCGTCACCTTGTGCTTGTCCACCACCTGCCAGAAGCGACGATAGTCCGGATAGTTCGGCACGCCTTCGAACATCACCGTGGTCGCGCCGTTGCACAGCGGGCCGTACACCACGTAGCTGTGGCCGGTGACCCAGCCGACATCGGCCGTGCACCAGTACACATCGTCCTCGTGCAGGTCAAACACGACCTCGTGCGTGTAGCTGATGAACACCAGGTAGCCACCGGTGGAGTGCTGCACGCCCTTGGGCTTGCCGGTGGAGCCGGAGGTGTACAGCACGAACAGCGGATGCTCGGCCTCCACCGGCGTTGGCGGACAGTCGGCGGACTGGCCCTCCATCAGTACGTGGTACCAGCGGTCGCGCGGCGACTGCATGTTGATCGCGCCACCGGTGTGGCGCACCACGATCACGGTTTCCACGCTATTGGTGTTGGGGCGCGTGAGCGCCTCGTCGACGTTGATCTTCAGGCCGATGTGCTTGCCCGCGCGCAGGCCTTCGTCGGCAGTGATCACCACCTTGGCCTGTGAATCGGCGATGCGCCCGGCCAGCGAGTCCGGCGAGAAGCCGCCGAACACCACCGAGTGGATCGCACCCAGCCGCGCGCATGCGAGCATGGCGACCGCAGCTTCCGGGATCATCGGCATGTAGATCGCCACGCGATCACCCTTGACCACGCCCAGGTGCTTGAGCGTGTTGGCGAACTTGCACACCTGGGTGTGGAGTTCGCGATAGGTGATGTTGCGCGAGTCGGCCGGATCGTCGCCTTCGAAGATGATCGCCACCTTGTCGCCGCGCTTTTCCAGGTGCCGGTCCAGGCAGTTGGCCGAGACGTTGAGTTCGCCGTCCTCGTACCAGCGGATGTGCAGGTCCTTCGGGTCAAACGACACGTTTTTGATCCGGGTCGGCGCCTTGCTCCAGTCCAGGCGTTGGCCGATGCGACCCCAGAACTTTTCCGGGTCGGCAATCGACTCGGCGTACAAGCGCGCGTAGTCGTCTTTGCGCACCGACGCGCCGGCGGCGAACTGGGGATCAACCGGGTAAACCTTGGACATGACTGCCTCCTGCGGGCTCGACATGGAACACTGACTGGATGGTACGCAAGACGGCGCTTGGGCCGCTCGGTGAGTGCCTTCGAGTGTAGACCGATCATCCGCGCCGGCGGCACGGTGGCGTCCTCGACTTTGGTCGAACCCCGCGTCGGTCGTCGCGCCGCTGCACGCGCTTGACGGCGCGCGGCTGCGGCGTACTTCAGGCGGCGTCGCCGCCGCCGGTCGAACCGGTCTGGAAGCCCTTGACCAGGCGGTCAAACAGCAGTCCATACGCCACCGCCAGCGGGATGGTGACGATGGCCGCGGCGGCCATCAGCGACTGCCAGAAATAGATGTCGCCGCGAATCAACTCGCTGGGCACGCCAGCGCTCAGCGTGCGGCTGGCCGCCGAGCTGACAAACACCGTGGCGTAGATGTAGTCGCTCAGCGACAGCGCGAACGCAAACACGATGCAGGTGGCGATGCCGGGCATGGACAGCGGCAAGGCCACGCGCACGAAGGCCTGCCAGCGGCTGCAGCCATCGATCAGCGCCGCCTCTTCCAGTTCGCGTGGCATGGACTTGAAAAAGCCCAGCAGCAGCCAGGTGCAGAACGGCACGGTGATGGTCGGGTACACCAGCACCAGCGACCACACGGTATTGCTCGTGTGCAGAAAAGTGACGATCTGGTACAGCGGGATGAACAGCAGGGTCGGCGGGATCAGGTACACCAGGAACAGCGCCACGCCCGAGCGCTCGCCCCAGCTGCCAACCAGTCGCGACAGGCTGTAGGCGGCAGGCACCGACAGCAGCAGCGTGATGATGACCACGATGACGCCGATGTACACCGAGTTCCACAGGAACTTGGGAAAGTTGGTGTCGGTGAACAGGAAGGTGACGTGCTTGAGCGTGGGCGGCAGGTTGTACAGGAACGGATTGTTGGCGATGTCGTACAGATCACCATCCTGCTTGAAGGTAGTGATGATCATCCACACGATCGGAAACACTGCGAACAGCGTGAACAGCAGCAAGGCCAGGTAAAAGCCCAGTCGGCGCAATACCCTGGTCACGGGCGGTCTCCCTGTGATTCAGCGCGATAGGCAATGCGCAGCGCCAGCACGGCACCGGCCAGCAGCAACGGGAACATGAACAACGCCACGGCCGCACCCTCACTGAGCGCGCCGCCTTCAATGCCCTTGAGGAAGGCCCAATACGGCAACGACTGCGTCGCATAGCCGGGGCCGCCGCGGGTGGTCAGGGCCGTCACCGTCATGTCGCCAAACACCAGCAGCGCGGTGAACATGCCCGCCACCATCAGGATCGGCAGCAGCGCCGGCACCGTGATGCGGAACAGCGTGCGGAAGAATCCCGCGCCGTCGACCTGGGCCTGCTCGTAAATGTCCTGCGGGATCGACGTGCGCCCGGCCAGCACGATGAGCGTGGCCAGCGGCAGCAGGCGCCAGACGTTGATGGTGACAATGGAGCCCAGCCCCAGCCATTCCTTGCCGTAGTAATACAGGTGGTTGGCTGGCCCCAACGGCGTGCCCGGTCCCAACAGATTCACCTGCCGCAGCAGCCAGTCCACCGGACTGAATTCCGAATCCAGCAGCCACAACCAGTCCACACCCGCCAGCGACACCGGCATGGCCCACGGCAGGATCAGCAGGATCTGTATCAGCCATTTGCCGCGGAAGTCGCGCGCCAGCAATTCCGATTCTCCGGTGGCCAGCACCAGTGTGAAGAACAGCGTGGCCACGGTGACGATCACGCTGTTGCGCAACGCCAGTGCGAACGCCGAGCCGTGCATCACGTGGACGAAATTCTGCAGACCGACGAAGCCGTGGATGCTCGGGTCCCCCACCGTCGCCGAGGTCATGCTCAATGCGATGGCGAGCACGAACGGCAGCCCGACCAGCGCCAGGATGTACAACAGCGCCGGCGACAACATCAGCCAGCCGAGCAGGCGATCACGATCACCCACGCCTACCGTGGCGGTTGTCTCAGGCGTGTGCATTGGCTATCCGCAAACCGGTTTCGGCATCGAAGAAACGCAGGTTTTCCTGTGCCACCACGAACTCGCATTGCTCGTCCGCGTGCAGGGTTGCGGCTACCGCAGGCGACACCTTGGCCAGCAGCTTCTGTGGCGCTCCGGCATCCTCGACCTGGCCGTACACCAGCCACACGGCACCGAGAAATTCCAGCCGCAGGATGTGCACGCGCAGGCTCATCACCGCGCCGCGGGGTGCGTCCGGCGCGGTGACCGGCGCAAGGTACTCGGCGCGGAAGCCGACGATGCGGCCATCATGGCGGAGCATGTTCATTGGTGGCGCACCGAGAAAACCGGCCACGAAGGTATCGGCCGGGTTGTCGTACAACTCATGCGGCGTGCCCACCTGGTGCAGCCGGCCACTTTTCAGGATGGCGATGCGGTCGCCCATGCTCAGCGCCTCGAGCTGGTCGTGGGTGACGTACACCGTGGTCACCCCGGTGCGATCGTGCAACTGGCGCAACTCGCTGCGCGCCATGGTGCGCACCTGCGCGTCCAGCGAACTCAGCGGTTCGTCAAAAATGAACAGCGTCGGGTCGCGCACCAGTGCCCGTGCCAGCGCGACCTTTTGCTTCTCGCCACCGGACAGGCGCGCCGGTCGGCGATGCAGCAGGTACTCGATGCCCATGAGGCCCACCGCCCACGCCACCTTGGTGGCGCGCTCGGCGGCCGGCACGCCTCGCGCCTTGAGCGGAAAGGCGATGTTCTGCGCCACCGACATGTTCGGATACAGCGCGTAGCTCTGGAACACCATCGACACGTTGCGTGCCCGCGGCGGCAGGTGCGTGACCGACTTGCCGCCGATCAGCACGTCGCCGGCGCTGGGCATTTCCAGGCCGGCAATCATGCGCATCAACGTGCTCTTGCCGCAGCCGGACGGGCCCAGGATGGCCAGGAACTCCCCGTCAGCCACGTCCACGTCGATGCCGTCCACCGCGTGGATGCTGCCGTAGTGCTTTTTCAGTCCACGCAGTTCAAGCGTTGCCATGAGTTACATCCCGTGTGCGCAAGTGCTTCATTTGGCAGCCGGTGCCGGACAGCCGATGTAGCCCTTGGCCTTCCACTTGGCCGTGATGGCCGCCAATTGCGCGGCCGTGTCCTTGACCGCCTGGGCCGGGGTTTTCACGCCGCGTGCGGCCTGCGCCATCATCGTGGACAGCAGATGGGTGTTGTAGACCTCGCTCACCGCCGGGTTGGCGTAGCCCGGATAGCCCGGCCAAGCCGTCCATTCGGACGCGTTGCGCAGCACCGCCAGCTTGTTCGGCGGAACCGAGCCGGCATCGTTGTCCAGCCAGCCACCCTTGGCAAAAAGTTGCGGCACGGTCTTGGGGAAGGCCGGGAAGTTGTACAGCCCGCTCTCGTGCGTGACCCAGCTGTAGTTGGCGGTCAGGTCCAGCAGGAACTTCTTGGCGGCCTGCGTCTGCTGCTTGTCGGTGACATATTTGGGCAGCACATAGATCAGCCACACGTGCGAGGTCTGGTGCACCTGTCCGCCCGGCCCCTTGAGCCCGGGGGTGAAGCCGGTATCGGCGGCGTTCTTGGGGTTGGATTGTTGCGCCGTGCGGTAAAACGAAATGGAGTTCTGGATGTAGGACGCCTGGCCGGACACAAACGCCTGGTTGTTGGAGGCCGGATTCCAGCTGAACACTTCAGGGGTCTCGGCATCCTTGAACAGCTTGGTCTGGTACTCCACGGCCTTCACCACTTCGGGTGAGTCCAGCGCGGCGTTGCCGCACTTGTCGAACAGCGAGCCGCCAAAGGACCAGATCAGCGAACGGGCGTAAAACTCGGAGTCAAGCTCCGGCGACAGGCCCACGCCAACCGGGATGCCGGTCTTCTGGAAGATCTTGACCCCGCCGGTGTACAGATCGGCATAACTTTTGGGGCCGTTCGGATAGCCCGCTTCCTTCCACAGCGAGATGCGGTAGTCGCCCGGATCAGGCACCCAGCCGTGGCAGTAGCCGTACCAGGTGTCCTTGATCGGCAGGTAGCTCTGGCTGGCGCACACGGTTTCCTGCTTGCCAAAGGTTTGTTGCGCCGCTTCGTTGACGTCGGCCAGGTTCTGCAGGCCTTCGACGAAGGACGCGGGCGTGGACACGGTCTCGATCAACGTCGAGCCCTTGCCGGCGGCGATCGATGCCGCCAGCGTCGGCACCAGGTCGCCAAGATTGATGTGCTGCACCACCACCTTGACGTTGTTGCGCTTGCCCCAGTCCTGCGCATATTGATCAAACCATTTGTCGTATTTGGGGACGAAATGGCTCCACTGGGTGATGGTCAGCGTGGTGCCGGCCGGGAACGTGGCCGGGAAACTCATGGCGCCGAACTTGGCGGGGAAATTCACCGGCGTCGGTTGCAACTCGGCGGCGCCGGCGGCGGTTGCCAACAACAGCGACAGTGCGCAGGCAATGCTGCGGGCGAGGTACTTGTGCGTGGCTGCTTGCTTCATGGTTGATCCCCTTGGAAGTCAAACGTCGATGGACGTGCGCCACGTTCGGGACTGCGCGCTGCATTGGATCCAGCCCAGGTGGCGAATGTGCGGATGCGAACGTGCGACCGAGTCTAAACCGATCGCCAAACGCCGCGGGCGCTGAAACATTCGACTTTGGTCTAACTTCCACCAAAGTCGTATAGCCGTCCACATCGATGCACGGCCATGCTCGCAACGTCACTCATCGTTGCCATCTTTACGGGGGATTTGTGCATGACCGGACAACTCAATCATTGCCACAAGGCGCTCGCCCTGAGCCTGGCGTGCGCGCTTGCACTGCCGCTGGCGGCGCATGCACAAACCGGGACCCACGAACAGCAACTGGAACAGCGCGTGGCACAGCTGGAACAGCAGCTGCAAGAGCTCAAGCAGATGATCCAGGCGCAGCAGGCCGCGCCGCCGCCACCGCCGGCCGTGGCCGCCACTCCAGTGAAGCCGGCCACGCCCACCTTCACCAGCGCTCCGGGTGTGTCGGTGGCGATGCACGGCTTCGTCAGTGCGACGGCCTTCAACCAGGACAAGACCTTCACCTTCGGCAACGGCCAGAATGCAGAGTGGCCGGTGGCAGGCTCCCGCGGTTCACTCAGCGGCGTCGACGTGCGCAACACCCGCTTCTGGTTTGATTTCAGCGGCGCGAAGTTTGCCGGCGCATGGCAGGGTGGCGGTCGTATCGAGGCGGACTTCTTCGGCGGCTTCAATGGCACCGGTGCCTACAGCCAGCAACAGGCCACGCCGCGTTTGCGCCAGGCGTACATGACCCTGGCCAACCCCGATACCGGCAGCAAGGTGATCCTCGGCCAGCAGTGGGATCTGATGTTTCCGGGCGACGCGGTGCCGGCCTCGCTCACGCATATCGCGTTTCCTCTGGGCTACGGCAGCGGCATGATCGGCTGGCGCTTTCCCGGCGCCGTATGGATGCAGGACCTCAATCACGGCGCCACCGGGCCAGCTTGGCGACTGGACCTTGGTGCGTTTGAAGGTGCGTGGAGCGGGCCGGGCAACAACATCAATTACCTGACCGCGGGCAATGCCGGCTTCCGTCCGCAGCTCGAGGCGCGACTGCACGTGCAGGACAAGACTTGGCTGGCTTTCGTCGCCGCACGCTACAGCGCGGTGGACCTGCGTGGTGTCGGTGGCGCCGCGCCGACACCCCTGCAGCAGAAGATCACCAGCGTCGGCTATGAAGTGGGCGGCACCTGGCATCCGGGGCCGTGGACGTTCAAGGGCCTGGTGTATTCGGGCAATGCGCTGGGGCAGATCTTCGGCGCGATGGCACAGTTTGGCGACATCCAGGAAACCGGCGGCTATGTGCAGGCCGGCTACAAATTCACACCGAACTGGAGCGCCAACGTCTTCTATTCCACGGTCAAGCCCGACCGCAACGACGTGATCGCGTGGCGTGGCTTCGGCTCCAACGGCTTGCTGCGCAACCGGCAAAGCGCCGTCAACCTGCAATACACCAGCGGCGCGTATGACCTGGGTATCGAATGGATGCACGCCAAGCTCGACTCCACCTCCGATGGCGTGAACAGCAAGACCACCGAGGGCAACCAGTTGAGCTTGAGCGCGCTGTATCACTTCTAATGCTAGGCAAGGAGAATTGACCATGAGCAACGACGACAAGAAACATCCGCTGACGCGCCGCACGTTCATCAAGGCCGGGCTCGGCGTTGCCGGTGGCCTGATGCTGCCGGCGGGTTTGCTGAACATGAGCCGCGCGATTGCACAGGGCCTGCCCGAGTCGCTGGGCAATTTCCCGGCCGGCGTCGCCGGCGACACGGTGTTCATGGGCCTGACCGTCGACCTGACCGGGCCGTACACCGAAGAAGGCCACGACGAGCGGCGGGGCTATGAGCTGGCCATCGAGCAGCTCAACGGCGGCGACGCGGTGGCGCGCAAGGTTTCGCCGCTGACGAAGAAGGGCGTGCTGGGCAAGACCATCAAGTTTGGCGTGGCCGATTCACAGACCAAGCCCAACGCGGCGGTGCAGGCGGCCAAGCGCTTTATCCACCAGGACAAGGCGATGGTGGTCCAGGGCAGCACCTCCAGCGCGGTTGCCATTGCGCTGCAGAATGCCTGCGATCCGGAGCACACGTTGTTCTTCTCGGCCATCAGTGGCTCCAACGAGACCACCGGCAAGAGCTGCCAGCGCTACGGCTTCCGCCTGTGCTATTTCGCCTATCCCGCAGCCAAGGCCCTTTCGCCGGTGTTGGTGAAGGAAATCGGTCGCGACAAGAAGGCGGCGTACCTGGTCCCGGACTACACCTACGGCCACACCACCTTCGATTCGGTCTCCGAATTCACGGCCAAGGATGGAGGTTGGAAGGTGGTCTCCCAACAGGTGCACCCGCTGGGTGCCACCGACTACGGCTCATACCTGATCAACATTGCCAACAGCGGCGCCGATGTACTGGTGGCCATCGACTTTGGCCTGGATGCGGTCAACTCCATCAAGCAGGCCGCGCAATTTGGCCTGCTCAAGAAGATGACCCTGGTGGTGCCCTACATGTCAGCGTTCCTGGCCGATGAGCTGGGGCCGGAGATCATGCAGGGCGTGTACGTGGCCAACGGCTTCTGGTGGTCGCTGGAAAACGATCCGGCGTACCCGTTGGCCAAGGACTTCGTCGGCGCATGGCGCAAGAAGTACAACCGCACGCCGCGTGACGCGGGTTACTACGCATGGCTCAGCACGCTGCTGTGGGCCGACGCGGTGGAGCGTGCAAAGTCGTTCCACCCGGCCAAGGTCGTGCAGGCCCTGGAGGACGGCGTGAACGTCAAGCGCCCAAGCCCGTTGGGAGACGTCTGGTTCCGCGCCGAGGATCACCAGGGCATGGTGAATTTCCCGATCATGCGTGGCAAGAAGCCGTCGGCGATGAAGAGCAAGGATGACCTGTTCGACATTGTCTCGATCGCCAAGGCAGTCGACGTGATGCCGGCGGTCGGTGTGCTGGGCTGCAAACTCGGGCCTTACGCTTGAGCCACAGCGTGGAAATGGGTGGTCGGCGACGTCCCGGTCCGCGACGACGGTCACGACCGGATTGCCGCACCACCGGTGTCGGCCTGTAGGAAGCATGCTGCGGGTGTGTTCCACACCCGCAGTTTTGTATTTGAAAACCGGAGGGTTGTTGCGATCGAGGCGCAACGCTCCACCTTCGCTACGGTTGCGTGCATGACCGCGTGGTTTTCTTCCACGCCAATCGCCGCCAACCAGGAGAACCGTGATGCCGAGTTTGCCGCTGTTGTTGTCACAGGTGTTCAACGGCCTGGCCTACGGGTCGCTGCTGGCCCTGATCGCGGCCGGGCTCACGATCATCTACGGCACGCTCGGGGTCATCAACTTCGCGCACGGGGCGTTGTTCCTGGTGGGCGCCTACGTCGGCTCGACCGTGTTCGCGGCCACCGGCTCGTTCGTGCTGGCTATCGCTGCCGGCGCGTTGTTCACCGCCCTGGTCGGGATCGTGCTTGAGCGCCTGATCGTGCGCCGTTTTTATCATCGCCCGGCCGAGGACCAGATCCTCGTCACCTTCGGCGTTGCCATCGTCATCGCCGAGCTGATCCGTGCCACCTATGGCGGCATCGCCAAGAGCGTGCCGACCCCGGACTGGGGCCAGGGCGTGGTGTCGATCGGCTCGCTCATCTATCCGTTGTATCGCGTGGAGGCGTTGGGCATCGCCGTGGCAACGCTGATCGTCCTGTACTTCCTGCTCTACCACACGCGGCTTGGACTGGTCGTGCGTGCAGGCATCGAAGACTCGCTGATGGTCAACCTGCTGGGCATCAATGTGCAGCGTGCGTTCCTGGTGGTGTTCGGGGTCGGCGCGATGGCGGCGGGCTTTGCCGGTGTCGTCGACTCGCCGATCCTGTCGCTGGATCCGGACATGGGCATGCGGATCCTCATCGAGTCGTTCGTCGTGGTGGTGATCGGCGGTATTGGATCGTTCCCCGGCGCTGTGCTGGGCGGACTTATCGCCGGCGTGATCCTCAGCGTCACCTCGGTGTTTGATCCGCAGTACTCGCAAGTGGTGCTGTTTGCCGTGATGGCGCTGGTGTTGCTGCTGCGCCCACGCGGCCTGATGGGCGTGGAGGGCCGGGCATGAGCCGTCCTGCCACCGGTGCCGTCAAGCAGCCGCATGCGCTGCCCGCTCGCGGGTACGCCGGGACGCGGCGGTTTTTGCCGGAGATCCTCGTCGCCGTTGCGCTGGTGCTGGCGCCGCTGGTCTTGCCACTGCTGGGGGCAGGGCCGGACCTGCTCGGGCGCATCCTGATCTGGGGTTTGTTCGGGCTGGGTTTCGACTTGCTGTTCGGCTACACCGGGCTGTTGTCGTTCGGGCAGGCGGCGTTTTTCGGCACCGGCGGGATCGTGGCCGCCTGGCTGCTGACCGCCGGTGGTTTCACCAGCATCCTGCCGGCGTTGGCGATCGGCGTGGTGGCCGCCGGCGTGCTCGGCGTGGTCATCGGCTACATCGCCCTGCGCAGCTCTGGCATCTATTTCGCGATGAGCACGCTGGCCTTTGGCGAGATGATCTTCTTCCTCGAAAACGGCCCGCTGCGCGACTGGAGCGGCGGCGAGAACGGCATCGCCGGCGTGCCGATGCCGATGGTGTCGTTTGGCTTCGTGTCGTTCGAGGTCACGCACGGCTGGCCGATGTACGCGATGCTCGCGGTGTTCTTCTTCATTGGCTTTGTGATCGCCCGGCGCATCGTGCGCTCGCCGTTTGGCGCGGTGCTTGTGGCCATTCGCGGCAACCCGATGCGTGCCGCTGCGCTTGGCCACCACATCCAGCGCTACAAGCTGGCGGTATTCGTCATCGCCGCGCTGTACGCGGGTCTTGCCGGCGGGCTGCTCGGGCTGCTGCAAAACTACATGCCGCCGGAGGCGTTCACCATCGACACCTCCGCGCAACTGCTCATCCAGACGGTGATTGGTGGCGTGGGGACGTTGTACGGACCGCTGGTGGGCGCAGGCGTGTGGTTGTGGCTGTTCGACGTGCTGCAGCAAGTGCCGATGGTGGCCGACTACTGGAAGCTGATCCTGGGCGTCATCTTCGTGCTGCTGGTCGTGGTCCTGCCGCGCGGGATCTGCGGCGGCCTGGCGACTTTGTGGCGTCGGCGCGCGAACCGGGTACTGGACTCGGCGAGCGGCCAGCCAGCTGCCGGAGCCGGGGTCGATGGTGCCGCGGCCGCGCCGTTGGTCATCCTTCCGGCCACCCGCACCAGCGGTGTCCCGGCGCTGGAGGCACGCGGCTTGACCAAGCGTTACGGCGGCCTCACCGCAGTTGACGGGATCGACTTCAGCGTCGCCGAAGGCGAGTTGCGCGGCCTGATCGGTCCCAACGGCGCGGGCAAATCCACGTTCTTCAAGATGCTGGCGGGTGAAATCCCCTCGACCTCCGGCGAGGTGTTCCTGCGCGGCGAGCGGGTCACCAAGCTGGGCGCCACCACGCTGTGCCAGCGCGGGCTGAGCAAGAGCTACCAGATCAACCAGCTGTTCGATACGCTCACCGTGCGCCAGAACCTGATGATGCCGGTGCTGGCGCGCAGTCGCGGCCGGTTCCGGCTGGATCTGCTGCGTCGCCTGCACAACGTGCGTGGCGCCGACGAGCAGATCGCGGCGGCGATGGAGCTGGTCGAGCTGACGCACCGCGCCGACACGCCGGTGCATGAACTTGCCTATGGCGAGAAGCGGCGGCTCGAGATTGGCCTGGCGCTGGCGACCGGTGCCAACATCCTGCTGCTGGACGAACCGCTTGCCGGCATGAGTCCGGAGGAGCGCGCACATACCGTCACGCTGCTCAAGAACATCCACAAGGGTGGGCGCACGATGGTCATCGTCGAACACGACATGGACGCCATGTTCGAGCTTGCGCAAAACATCACGGTACTGTCGGAGGGTCGCAAACTGGTGGTCGGCACGCCCGACGAGATCAAGGCCAGTCCGGCTGTACAGCAAGCCTATCTCGGGGATCCTGAGGAACAATGAGCGCAAACATGGTCAACGCCGCAGCGGAAGCCACCATGCCGAGCTTGCTCGAAGTGGACCGCATCAACAGCTTTTATGGCGACTCGCACATTCTTTTCGATGTATCCATGCACATCGAGAAAAACGAGGTGGTGGCGCTGCTTGGGCGCAATGGTGCGGGCAAGTCCACGACGCTGAAAACCATCGCCGGCGTTGTTGCGCCCAAGAGCGGCGAGATACGCTTGAACGGAACCTCGATCCAGGGCGAGCAGCCGTTCCGTCTTGCCCGTCGCGGCATCCAGCTGGTACCCGAGGAGCGGCGCATCATCGGCGGCATCACGGTGCAGGAAAACCTGCAGCTGGCGGCGATGACCGCCGCCAAGCCGCTTGCGCTGGAAGCGATCTACCAGACCTTCCCGCGACTCGAGGAGCGGCGCCGGAACCGCGGCCGCGATCTGTCAGGCGGCGAGCAGCAGATGCTCGCCATTGCCCGCGCGATGATCCGTGATGCAAACATCATCTTGCTTGACGAGCCCTTCGAGGGCCTGGCGCCGGTCATCGTGCAGGCCATTGCCAAGGCCTGTCACGCGCTTGCAGAACAGGGCCGCACCATCGTCATCGTCGAGCAGAACATCGCCGCGGCGCTGCGCATGGCGCATCGCTGCTACATCCTCAACAACGGGCATATCGTCTACGAAGGCACGCCTGACCAGCTGCGCCAGGCGCCGGAAATCGTGCAGCGATACCTGGGCGTGATGAAGGTCTGAGCCGCGGCACCAATCCGCGAGCAAAAAAACGCAGCGGCGCGAGCCGCTGCGTTTTTTTGTCGTTGGCGCGGACGTTATATCCGCGGCGAGCGTCGGAACAAACCGATGATGACCAATAGAACGATTGCGCCAATCAGTGCGTAAATAATGCTGGTGACGATCGGGCTGCCGGTACTGAAACCCAGTCCGAGCATCGGCAGCAGCCACCCGGCCAGCAACGCGCCGACGATGCCGACCACGATGTTGCCGATCAGGCCAAAGCCGAAGCCGCGCACCAGGACGCCGGCCAACCAACCGGCGATCGCGCCGATGAGGAGAAGTATGAGCAAACTGGTAGCAGTCATCGTGCTGTTCCTTGTCTGACGAGGCGAAGGATAATGCGCGAAGCCCCGGATCGCGCGCTCCAACCATCCGCGCTTTGATGTAAACGCGCTGTGATCCCGCCAGCGCGCGTGTTGAGACGCAGCCGCGGCACACTGCGCGCATGGATGATTCCTTGCCGCCACCGGTTGACCCGGCCGCGCCGCGCCCGATAAAAGGCCGTGGTGCGGCGTCCAACCCCGAGGGTCGCTTCGAATCGGTGCGTCACCATGCCGAGGACGACGGCTGGCAAAGCGCACTGCTGGACGATGACGCGCCGCGGCCACGTACCGAGGTGACCGCAGAGCGCGCGCGCAGCGTGATCAGTCGCAACGATTCGCCCGACATCGGCTTCAGCCAGGCGATCAACCCATACCGCGGCTGCGAGCACGGTTGCATCTATTGCTACGCGCGGCCCTCGCACGGTTATCTCAACCTGTCGCCGGGGCTGGATTTCGAGACCCGGTTGCGCGCCAAGACCAATCTGGCGCAGGTGCTGCGCGCCGAACTGGCCAAGCCCGGCTACGTCGTCAGCCCGATCAACATCGGCAGCAACACCGACCCGTACCAACCGGTGGAAAAGCGCTGGCGGCTGACCCGCGCGGCGCTGGAGCTGCTGGCGCAATGCCATCACCCGTGCACCATCGTCACCAAGAACGCGATGGTGGAACGCGATCTGGACATCCTGGTGCCGATGGCGCGCGAGAACCTGGTGCAGGTATTCGTGTCCATCAACTCGCTGGACAACCACCTGGCAGCCAAGCTCGAACCCCGTGCCAGTGCGCCGCACCGCCGGATGCAGGCGGTGCGCGCGTTGACCGCTGCGGGCGTGCCCACTGGCGTGATGGTCGCGCCGATCATTCCGGCGCTGAATGATCGCGACCTGGAATCGGTGTTGGCTGCCGCCGCTGACGCCGGCGCCGTCAGTGCCGGTTACACGACGCTGCGCTTGCCACACGAACTGAAATCCCTGTTCCGTGACTGGCTCGCCCTGCACGCGCCGCAACGGGCCGCCCATGTCATGAGTCTGGTGCAGCAGATGAACGCAGGCCGCGACTACGACAGCGACTTTGCCACCCGCATGCATGGGCAAGGTGTGTTCGCCGACCTGCTGCGTCGTCGCTTCGAGGTGGCCTGCCGCAAGAACGGGCTGGACCGCGCGCGCGACCTGCAACTGGACGTCACCCGCTTCGTGCCGCCGCGCCTGCCCTCCGCCCAGGGCGACCTTTTCGCCAATCCTTAGTATCGGGGCGGATCGTCCATGGTCTCGATGCGTGCCATCACCGCGGCGGTCACGCGCGCGCAGCGCTCGCCCATGAACGGAAACGCGTCGCTCATGGTCGAGGCCAGCGCGCCCTGCAGCGAGCCGCGCAATTGGCGTCGGGCGCGGAACAGGCGGGTCTTGACCGTCTCCGGCTTGATGTCCAGCTGCAACGCGGTTTCCTCCACGCTCAACTCTTCCACCTCGCGCAGGATGTACACCGTGCGGAACGCCGGTGGCAGTTCGTCGATGGCGCGCTCCAGCAGGTGGCGGATCTGCGCGCGGGCGGCGCCGACAACCGGATCTTCACTGCCAAAGCGGGTGGGGAACGCCACGACGTGGCTGTCCTGCGCGGCGATGTCGACCTGCTCCAGGCCCACCATGTTGTGCCTGCGGCGCAAGCGGCCGCGCGCCTCGTTGAGCACGATGCTGGTAAGCCAGGTCAGCAAGGCGGCATCCCCACGGAAAGAGGCAAGTTTGCGGTAGGCATGCAGGTACGCATCCTGCAGCACGTCCTCCGCTTCGGTGTCGTTGCCGACCACGCTGCGCGCCACGCGGTACAGGCGCTGGTTGCAGCGTTGCATGATGTGCGCGAAGGCTTCGCGGTGACCGTCAAGTACCTGCGCGACGAGTTCGTTGTCATCCAGGTTGGCGAAATCCAGCGCGATGGCAGGGGGGTGTACGGGCATGATGCTCTCCTTCCGAAGTGGTGCGCCGTGGCCGGCTGGCGCGGATTGGGTGGAGTGCCCGGCGCTGCCAGCGCCGAAGCCGGCGCCAGCTGTCGGGCGCAAGCCGTCATTGCGGCCGCAATGAGCGGCCGTGTCAAGCCTGGCGCGCGACAAGCGGCGGCGGCTGCCGCGGTTCGCGCGCGCGATGCGGGCAATTGCCCGGCGCTGTGGGTCGTGTGCGCGTTCATTCGCCCATCAACGCCAGGATTTCCGCGCGTTGCGGCGCGGCGCAAAACTCTCCGCGCAAACCGCGCGTCACCATCGACACGCCGTGAACGTGCACCCCACGCGAGGACATGCACGCGTGGCTGGCGCGCACCATCACCGCCACCCCGCGCGGCTGCAGCACGCGGTCGATCGTGTCGGCAATTTGCGCTGTCAGACGCTCCTGGATTTGCAGGCGATGCCCCAGCGCGTTGACCAGCCGTGCCAGCTTGGATATGCCGACCACGCGCTGGTTGGGCAGGTAGGCGATATGCACCACCCCGGTGATCGCGGCCATGTGGTGCTCGCAGGTGGATTGCAGCGGGATATCGCGCAGCAGCACCAGGTCGTCGTAACCGCCGACCTCCTCGAACGTGCGGCTGAGTACGGCATCCGCATCCTGCGCGTAGCCGTCAAACCATTCCCCGCACGCACGCACCACGCGCGCGGGCGTCGCCCGCAAGCCCTCGCGCGAGGGCTCGTCGCCGGCCCAGCGGATCAGGGTGCGTACCGCCGCCTCGGCCTCGTCGCGGGACGGGCGTGCGACCAGCGGCACGGGCGCTGACAACAATGCCGTGCCATGGGCACTGGCTGGAGGTGGAGCAACGCAGGAGCGATGGCCATCAAGCATGGGGAAAGATATTTCCTGTGGTGGTAACCCATACGACGCAGCCGATGGCATCAGGTTCCCGACCCCTGGACGTGTGCGTGCACGCAAATTCCGGGAAATGACGCAGGAACCTTTGCGCGGGGCGTTGCATCCAATCGGCGCAGGCAAGTCATCAGCGCGCATCCGCGGGCTCACATTGCCTTTCCGAGGAGTCCTTACCCATGAACAAGACCGTCGTTGCACTTGCCGTTGCGCTTGCCTTTGGTGCCGTCAGCACCGTTTCGGCGCAGCAGGCCACGCCCGCTGAGCCCACCGCTGCGGCCGCCCCGGCGCCGGCGGCGTTGAACGATGCGCAGATCGCGCACATTGCCTACACCGCCGGTGTCATCGACGTCACGGCGGCCAAGCAGGCGCTGAAGAAGTCCCACAACCCGGACGTGATCGCCTTCGCCAAGGAGATGGCACGCGACCACGCTGCGGTAAATGACCAGGCGTTGGCGCTGGCCAAGAAGCTCGGCGTCACGCCGGAGGACAACGCCACCAGCAAATCGTTGGCCAAGGACGCCGCAGCCGAGCAGAAGAAGCTGGCCAAGCTCAGTGGTGCCGCCTACGACAAGGCCTATGCCGAAAATGAAGTGGCCTTCCACAAGGCGGTACTGGCTGCCCTTGACGGCACACTGATCCCGGCCACGCAGAACGCCGAGCTCAAGACCCTGCTGGAAACTGGCTCCAAGCTGTTCCATTCGCACGAGATGCATGCCGAGCATCTGGTCCAGGGCCTGAAGTAAGCGCTGACATGCTGCGCACCTCGGCATTGATCGCCTGCGTGCTGGCGGTGACCGGCTGGAGTCTGCTGGTCACCACCGCCCGCGCGGCGGAGACGACACCGGCGGCGCACAGCACCGCCGCGCATGCGACGCATACCATCACCATGGCGGCAATGGAGTTTGGCCCGGTGCCTGCCGACGTCCACGTCGGCGACACCATCGTGTGGGTCAACAACGATGTGCTCGAGCACACCGCGACGGCCAAAGACGGCAGCTTCGATGTCGACCTGAAGCCCGGCGCCAAGGCCAGCATCACGGTCAAGAAGGCCGGGTCGTTCCCGTTCGTGTGCAAGTTCCACCCGAACATGGTGGGAACTCTGGTGGTGAAGTAAACACCAGACGCGTCTGATTGAACGCAACGGCACCGCGCGCAAGCTCGGTGCCGTTGTGCTGCCTGGGTTGGTGAGGCCGGTAGGAGTCCGCTTGCGGGCGATGCTCCTTGGCCGGGATCAGGGACTCGGGATTGGAAGAGCATCGCCCGCGAGCGGGCTCCTACCGGCGGAATGCGTCGCGATGTTTCATTGCGCGGGCGCGGCCTTCACCGGCTTCACGTAGGTGTCGAACAGCTCGTCGATGCGCCGGTATTCGTCATACCACGAGTCCGGGTGAACAAAGCCGTGGCGTTCGAGCGGGTACAGCGAAATCCAGAAGTTCTTCTTGTGCAGCTCGATCAGGCGCTGGTACAGGCGGATGGAGTCCTGCGCCAGCACGTTGTCGTCGATCAGTCCGTGCAGGATCAGCAGCGGGTCCTGCAGCTTGTCGGCGTAGCCGATGGGCGAGCTGGCCGCATAGGCGTCCGGATCCAGTTGCGGATCGTTGAGGATGTTGGCGGTGTATTCGTGGTTGTACAGCGTCCAGTCGCTGACCGGGCGCAACGCGGCCCCGGCGGCAAATTCGCCCGGTGCGCGCAGCAGCGCCATCTCGGTCATGAAGCCGCCGTAGCTGCCGCCATAGATGCCCACCCGGTGCGGATCCACGCCGTGGTGCTTGACCAGCCAGGCCTTGCCGTCGAGCAGGTCTTCCAGCTCCGGATGGCCCATCTGCTGGTAAATGGCGGTGCGCCAATCCCGGCCGTAGCCCTCGGAGGCGCGATAGTCCATGTCCAGCACCACGTAGCCCTGTTGCACCAGCAGGTTGTGGAACATCTGCTCGCGAAAGTAATTGGACCACGATAGCGTGACGTTCTGCAGGTAGCCGGCACCATGCACGAAAATCACCGCCGGCCGCGACGCTGCCGCCGCTTCCGTGGCCGGTCCGTAATACTTTGCCCAGATGGCGCCGGCGCCGTGGCTTGATGGCACGGCCACGATCTGCGGCGCGATCCAGGCATGCGCGGTGAAGCCCGGCTTCATGGTGTCGGTCAGTTCGCGCGGCGCGCCGCCCTCGACGTCCTGCACGGCAAGTTGCGCAAGCTGGTAAGGCGCCGAATGCAACACGGCCAGGCGGCGGCCATCCGGCGACAGCGCGAACTCATCCATGCCCTGGTACTGCGTGACGCGGGTCAGCGCGCCGCCCGTGCTTGGCACGCGGTAAACGTCGTAGCTGTAGGGCGCAACCTGGTTGGCGCGCAGGTAGAACCAGCGTCCGTCGGCGCTCAGCTGCGGGTGGCTGACTTCGAACTTGCCTGTCGTGAGCTCCCGTGCGCTGCCGCCATTCGGCTTGAGGTAAAGCTGCGACCAGCCACTTTGCTCGCTCAGGTACCACAGCGTGCTGCCATCTTGCAGCCAGCCGAAATCGTTGAAATTCCAGTTGATCCAGGCCTTGTCGGTCAACCGCTGCTGGGCGACCAGCGTGTGGGCGCGCAGATCCACGCTGGCAAGCCAGCGATCCTTGTTGTCGATGGCGCGCAGCTGCACCGCGACGTTGCCGCCATCCTGGCTCCACACCATGCCGCCGCCGTTGTCGGTGCTGATGACAGTCACTGGCCGCACCGCAGGCGCCTTCAGCGCCTTGGCGCGATCGGCATCGCCGGATTTCTGCAGTGCCGCGATGGCCTTGGCGCGCAGCGCCGACAGCGGGTCGTCCTTGATGCCGGGCAAGTTGTCGGTTGCCAGTGGCCAGGACTGGTGAACTGCAAGGTCCAGCAACAGCAGCGACTGCGCTATCGGGTCCTTGTGCCCGACGTACACGCGCGCATCCTGTGATTTCGCATAACCGGAGTCGGTGACGTAATGCGTGACTGTCGGCGCCTTGCCTTGGTCGCCACTGGCCGGCTCGGTCACCAGCAGCAGCCAGCGGCCGTCCGGTGAGAGCGCGCTGTCCACCAGCTTGACCTTGTCGCCCAGCCAGAACGGCTGCGGCGCGCGGCCGGCGTCGGCGGCGGTCAAGGCCTGGGTGCGCTCGTGCAACGCCTGCTTGTCGGCCTTGATCTGGCGCAGCGTGGCAAATACGGCCAACTGCTGCTCACCGAGATCGTCGGGCTTTTTTGCCTGCGGGTCGTCGGCGAATTTCAGTACCGCCACCGGGCCGGCCACGCCGCTGGCAATGTCGTAGCTGTACCAGTCATTGCCGTCACGAAATTGCAGCGCGCGACCGTCGGCAGAGAACTGCGGCGCGGATTCGGCCTGCGGTGTGCGCGTGACCTGCAGGCGCCGGCCACTGGTCAGGTCGACGAGGAAAACGTCATCATGCAGGATGAAGGCGGCCTGCCGATGCTGGCGGTCATACACCGCCGGGCCCTGCGCTTGCGCCATCGCCGCCGCGTCCAGGCGGGTGGACTGGCCAGTGGCCGGATCAACCCGGTAAAGGTCGCGTACCGGACTGCCGTCGCGCTTGAGCCAGTAGTAAAGGTGCGAGCCGTCGGCGCTCCAGTACGGCTGCTGCACCGCCTGCCCGATCCAGTCCGGATTGGCCATGACGGTTTCCAGGTCCAGCGCGGTCTGCGCGGACCACGCCGTCGCCGGCAAAAGCAAAGCCGCCAGCGCGGCAAGCAACAGACGACGCATCAGGCGTGCTCCGGCAAAACTTCAGCATAGCCGAGCGCTCGCGCGCTTCGCGCCGACCGTGCCGGAAGTCAGGGGCGTGCCGGCAAGCCAGGCGTTACCCTGCAGGCCCTGCATCGCGGAGCCGGCCATGCGCGCCATCCTTGCTGTTGCCCTCACCCTGTTTGCAGCCGGCGCGGTGGCGCAGACAACGCCGGTGGATCGTCCGCCGCGCGACGTTGCGCTGATCGATGCCACGCACGTGCTGCCACCGGCGACGCCGCAGCGCGCCGCTGCGAGCGTGCTGCACGGCGTCACCGTGCCCGATCCGTATCGCTGGCTGGAGCGCGCCGATGACCCCGTGGTGCGGGACTGGATCGCCGCGCAAAACACCTATACCGAGGCCGAGTTGGCGAGCATGCCGCAAGGCAAGGCGCTGACCGCCCGCGTGCAGCAGCTGGCGATCACCTCGACCACGCGGTCCGGTCCGGTGCTGGCCGGTGGCAGCTTGTTCTACATGCAACAGACGCCGCCACAACCGCAGCCGGTGCTGATGGCGCAGGCCTGGCCCGACGGCGCGGCGCGCACGCTGATCGACCCCAACGCCACCGGCGGCAACACCGCCATCGTCGCGTACTGGCCCTCGCCCAGCGGCCGCTACCTGGCCTATGGCACCGCCGAGGGTGGCAGCGAACTGACCACCATCCACGTGCTGGATGTGGCCAGCGGCAAGGCGCTGGATGACGTGTTGCCCTGGGCCGGCGGCGGCACCACGCCGCAGGGCCTGGCGTGGGATGCCGACGAGCGCGGCTTTGTCTACGTACGCCTGCCGCCACCTGCAGCGGGCAAGCAGGTGGCGCAGTTCAACGCCGCGGTGGCGCACCACACGCTGGGGCAGGCGCCGGCAAGTGATCGGGTGGTCTTTGGCCAGCATTACGCGCGTACCGCCGAATACGTCCTGCTCAGCGCGCCGCACGCCGCACAGACCGCGCTTCTGGCCTACCTTGGCGATGGCGGCGCGGCGGAAGTGTTCCTGCGCCGCAACGGCAAGTTCGAGCCGGTGTTGGGGCGTGAGGCCAATGTGCGCACCGCGGCGTGGGTGTCCGG
>JBDTIE010000072.1:0-3613 GCA_039936515.1 Rhodanobacter sp.
CAGCCGACGTGATAGTCGCTTGAGACCGGGGCATCCGCGGCAAACGACCATAATGCCGGCAACACAACCACCGGCGGCGCGGCCTGTACCGCCGCGGCAAGCAAACAGAACACTGCCGACGACACAACGTGGCGCGTGCGCATGGCTGCACCCCTTCAAGGCCGGGTCGGACATCTGTTGTACGCCCAACGCGGAGCACGATGCAAGCCGGGCGTCGAGCGCCTCGCGGCGCGGCATCAGTCCGGCGCCACCAGGCCGTAGCGCTCCATCCGCCGATACAGCGCCTGGCGCGACAGGCCGAGGCTTTGCGCGGCGCGGGAGACGACCCGCCCGGAAGCCTGCAGCGCCGCTTCGACCACCTCGCGGCTGGGCTCCTCCAGCGTGCGTGCGCCGACAACGGTGTGTTGCGGCAGGTTGAACAGCGCCGGAGCAATGACGCCTCCGCCGGCCAGCAGCGCCCCGCGCTCGATCGCGTTCTTCAGTTCGCGGACGTTGCCTGGCCATGGATAGCTCAACAGTGCCTCGCGCGCATCATCCCCGAGTTCGCCGCGGCCAGCCAGGAAGTGCTCGGCCAGCGGCAGCACGTCGTCGCTGCGTTCGGTCAATGGCGGCAGGTTCACTTCGATGACATTGAGTCGGTAGTACAAATCTTCGCGGAATGTCCCGGCGCGGATCATGGCCTTGAGATCGGCGTTGGTCGCGCTCAGCACGCGGACCGTGGCCTGGCGGGTACGGCCGGAGCCGAGTCGCTCAAACTGTCCGCTTTCCAGCACGCGCAGCAGTTTCACCTGCCCGGCCAGCGGCAGGTTGCCGATCTCGTCGAGAAACAACGTGCCGCCGTCGGCCAGTTCGAAGCGACCCTCGCGCGCCTTGTTCGCGCCGGTGTAGGCGCCGGCGTCGGCACCAAACAGCTCCGCCTCGATCAGCTCACCCGGCAGCGCGCCGCAATTGACAGCAATGAACGGCCCATGCCTGACCGCCGAGTTGGCGTGCACGATGGCCGCGATGCGCTCCTTGCCGGTACCGTTGGGACCGCTGATCAGCACCGGCACGTCCGAGCGCGCGACCTGGCAGGCCAGCTCCAATGTGCGCGCCATCGCCTCGGACGCGAACACCAAGCCGTCCAGCTCGTACCTGCCCTGCAGCGTTTCGCGGCGGCGCCGGCGTTCGCGCCGGGTTCGCGTTACCTCCCGCGTGGTCTCCGACAACTCCAGCAGGTTTTCGACGGTGGCCAGCAACTTGTTGTCGTTCCAAGGCTTGGCCAGGTAATCGGCGGCACCGGCCTTGACCAGTTCCACCGCCGTTTCCAGATGCGTCCAGGCGGTGAGCAGCACGACCGGCAGGTCCGGATGCTGCTCGCGGATGGCGCGGAACAGCGCAACGCCCTCGCGCCCGGAGGTGGTATCAGCGGTGAAGTTCATGTCCTGGATCACCACATCCACGCGCTCGCGCTGCAACTGCGCCAGACCTGCGGCCGGCGTCATCGCAGTGAGCGCACGGATGTCGTTGAGCGACAAGGCCAGCGACAGCGCCTCACCGACAGCCGGATTGTCATCGATGATCAGGACGGTGCGCATGCGGCCGGTTGCTCAGGAAGCCAGCGGATGCGCCGGCACTTTGCCGGCCTTCACCGCGGCGATCCAGTCATTGACACGGGTCTCGAGTACATCCAGCGGCAACGCACCACCGCTGAGGATCTCGTCGTGGAACGCGCGGATGTCGAACTGGTCACCCAGCGCCTGCTTTGCGCGCGCGCGCAATTCGAGGATCTTCAGTTCTCCCATCTTGTATGCCAGCGCCTGGCCCGGCCAGGTGATGTAGCGATCGGTCTCGGCTTGCACGTCCGGTTCGTCCTCGGACGAATGGGTGTGGAAAAAGTCCACCATCTGCTGACGCGTCCAGTGCTTGTAGTGCATGCCGGTGTCGAGCACGAGCCGGTCGGCGCGCAGCAATTCATCCGATAGCCGGCCGTAATCGGACAGCGGGTTCTTGTAGAAACCCACGTCCTTGCCCAGTTGCTCCGCGTACAACGCCCAGCCTTCGATATAGGCGGTATAACCGCCCTGCTGGCGGAATGGCGGCAGCTTGGGTAGCGTCTGCGCGATCGAGATCTGCAGGTGATGGCCGGGAACGCCTTCGTGATACGCGGTCGATTCAATCGACAGGATGCTGCGGTTGGCGAAGTCGCCAGTGTTGACGAAAATCTGCCCGGGCCGCGAGCCGTCGGGCGTGCCCTGATGGTATTCAGCGGCCGCCGCTTCCTTCTCGCGAAACGCCTCGACCGGCACCACTTCGACCCTGGTCTTGGGCAGGATGCCGAACAATTTCGGCAGTTCCGGTTGCATGCCGGCCAGGAAACCGCGGTAACGATTGAGGATGTCTTCGCGCGACGTGGCATGGGTCGCAGGGTTGGTCTTCAACGAGGCGCGAAAACTGGCAAGGTCGGCAAAGCCCTGCGCCTTGGCAATCTTGGTCATCTCCCCTTCAATGCGCTTGACCTCGGACAGCCCCAGGTCGTGGATCTGCTGCGGTGTCTTGTCGGTGGTGGTCATCTGCGCGACCTGGAAACGATAGATCGCCTCGCCATTGGGCAAGTCCCACACGCCCGGCTGGCTACGCCCGTGCGGGGCATAGTCCTTGGCCACAAATGCTCCAAGCTTGGCATAGGCCGGGCGCACGTCATGATCGATCGCCGCCAGGATGGCCTTCGTCAGACGCGCCTGGTCAGCAGCCGGCACCGACTTGGGAAAATGCTTCAGCGGCGTGGCAAACACGCTGTCCATGCCACTTGGCTTCTCGATGCTGGCAATCTGCACCGCCACTTTTTCCAGCAAATACTTCGGCGGCATCATCTTGTCCGCCAGCCCCTGCCGCGCCACGCCGATGACCTGGTCAAACGCTTTTGGCACCGCGCGCAGGCGCGTGAGGTAGTCGTCGTATTCCTTGGTGTTGTGGAACGGAATGGAACTGACAAAACCGGCCAGCGCGATGTGCACGCCGCCCATCTGGTCCAGCGGCATCTCGTCCAACTTCAGCTCGTAGGCTTTGAGGTTGTCCTTGAGCTGTCGCACCATCAACTGCTGGTTGAGCTTGTCGCTGTCTGCAAACCCGGTGGTGTCGATCGCTTCGAAGCGCTTGAGGAAATCGGCGGTAACCTTGTGCTCGGCCGCCGCATGCGCCAGCGACAGATCACTCCAGCGATCGTTGTAGCGCAGATCGCCGAGCACGGTCGCGAATTCCGGCGAATTCCGCAGCGTGTGCTGCCACTGCTCGGCGAGCAACGCATTGAGCGCGGCTACCCGTGTGCCCACAGAAGAAACCGCCGGCTGCGCAGTCGCCGCCGGCAACGCCGATGCTGCGAATGTGACCGAGCCCAGCAACCCCGCACATATCATCAACGACAACGTTTTCATGCGCTTTCCTCCCGTACCGATTGAAACCCGATTGTGCGCGTTCACCCTGCCGCCGCCCTGTGTCGGATGGCACGGCATCCATCCACACCTCACACGCTTCTCGTCGCCACTACTGGCGGCACCGCCGCCGCCCGCAACGCCGGGCCCAACACCGCAAGCTGGCCAAGTCCCCACAACGCCAGCGCGCCGATGGGCAGGTA
>JBDTIE010000073.1:0-3178 GCA_039936515.1 Rhodanobacter sp.
CCGGCGGTTCGCGATTGCGCAGCGCCGGGCGGCATTATTTTCCCGCCTGGGCCGCGGCCAGCGCAGCGTCCGCCGCTGCCGCGCGCTGTATCGCCGGTCGCGAGGTCACCCGATCGATGTACGCGCGAATGACTGGCAGCTCCGGCACCAGTTTGAAACTGGTGGTCCAGTTCAACGCCGTTCCCCACAGCACGTCGGCGGCGGTGAATGTTTCGCCAAGCAGGAACGGGCCGCGCTGCAGTTGGTCGGTCAGCGTCTTGAGCATGGTGGCGTAGTCGCCATACGGGGACGTCACCCGCGCCGCCGATTCGCGCTGCATCGACTTGTCGATCACCGCCGGCTCGAAACACGATCCGTAAAACACCATCCAGCGCAAGTATGGCCCGCGCAGCGGATGGTCCAGTGGCGGGGCCAACTTTGCCGCCGGATACAGATCGGCCAGATATAGGAACACCGCCGCCTGTTCGGTGACCACCGCGTCGCCGTGGCGGATGGCCGGCACCTTGCCCATCGGGTTGATCGCCAGATAGTCCGGTTGGCGTTGCTCGCCGGCGTGCAGGTTGAGCACGTGCAGGTCGTACTCCACGCCCAGCTCCTCGAACAGTGCGCGGGTACCACCGGACCGGCTTTGCGGCGCGTGGAAAAAAGTGACGCGTGGCTCGCTCATCGGAGTGCTCCGGGTCGGGGGTGTCAAAGATGCCGGGTTTCGGCGTGCGGCGCCATCACTGCCGCCGCAGGCAAGCCGCCCCAACACGCCGCTACCCACGTCGCGCTGGCTGGCGCTGTTCAGCCGCAGCCGGGACAATGGGCGACTTGCCACCACCAGGACCCGTCATGAAGCGCGTCACGCTGATCCAGTTCCTGATCGAAGAACGCCGCGCCGGCCACATCAACGCCGAGCTTTCGTTGCTGATCGAAGTGGTGGCGCGCGCGTGCAAGCGCATTGCTGTGGCCACCAGCAAGGGTGCGCTGGGCGGCGTGCTGGGCATGGCTGGTGACGCCGCTGCGCCGAGCGTGAACGTGCAAGGCGAGGCGCAGAAGAAGCTGGATGTGATTTCCAATGAAATCCTGCTCGAAGCCAACGCCTGGGGCGGCCATCTGGCGGCGTGCGCCTCCGAGGAAATGGAGGAGCCGCAGCAGATTCCCGACGACTACCCCAAGGGCAAGCACCTGCTGCTGTTTGATCCGCTGGACGGCTCGTCCAACATCGACGTCAATGTTTCCGTCGGCACCATCTTTTCCGTATTGCGTTGCCCCGAAGGCGTGACCGAACCGACGGCGCGCGACTTCCTGCAACCGGGCACGACCCAGCTTGCAGCCGGTTACGTGGTGTACGGACCGGCCACGGTGCTGGTGCTGACATTTGGCCACGGCACGCACGAGTTCACGCTGGAGCGCGAGGTTGGCAGCTTCATCCTCAGTCGGCGCGCCATGCGCATCCCCGAACAGACCGCCGAGTTCGCCATCAACATGTCCAACCAGCGCCACTGGCAGGTGCCGATGCAGCGCTACATCGGTGAGTTGCTGGACGGCAAGGACGGGCCACGCGGCAAGGATTTCAACATGCGCTGGGTGGCGTCGATGGTGGCCGACGTGCACCGTATCGTGACCCGTGGCGGCGTGTTCTATTACCCGCTGGATGCAAAGATCGCCGCGCAGGGCGGCAAGCTGCGGCTGATGTATGAGGCCAATCCGATGGCGTTCATCGTGGAGCAGGCGGGCGGTGCGGCGAGCACCGGGCGCCAGCGCATCATGGACGTCCAGCCGTCCGCGCTGCACCAGCGCGTACCGGTGTTCCTGGGCTCGCGTGAGGAAGTGGAAACCGCCGTGCGCCACCACCAGCAGGCGGATGCCACACAGCCCTGACGCCGCCAGCCCACCCATCACCGCCCGCGCCATAGACCATGTCACTTCGTCGCCTGTTGCCGATCCTGCTCGCCGCGCTCGTCGTGGGTGGGTGTTTTCATGCGCGCAAACCGCTGCCGCCGCCACCGCTTGCACCGCCCCCGGCGCCGATCAAGATCGGCCTGGCGTTGGGTGGGGGTGCCGCCAAGGGCTTCGCGCACATCGGCGTGATCAAGATGCTGGAGGCCAGCGGCATCCATGTCGACGTGGTCGCCGGTACCAGTGCCGGCAGCGTGGTGGGCGCGTTGTACGCCAGCGGCATGGGTCCGTTCCAGCTGCAGCAGCAGGCGTTTGCCCTGGACGAGGCGAAGATCCGCGACGTGCGGCTGTTTTCCGGCGGCCTGGTACAAGGTCGCAAGCTGCAGGATTACGTCAACGAGCTGGTGCGGCAGCGTCCGATCGAGCGCCTGCAGTTGCCCTTTGCGGCGGTGGCCACGGAGCTGGAGAGCGGCAAGCGGGCGGTGTTCGTGCGCGGCAATACCGGCCAGGCGGTGCGCGCCTCCAGCAGCATTCCGGGCGTGTTCGAGCCGACGGTCATCGACGGGCGGCACTACGTCGATGGCGGCGTGGTCAGTCCCATTCCGGTGGATGCCGCGCGCCAGTTGGGGGCAGATTTTGTCATCGCCGTGGACATCTCGCCGCAGGCCAGCGGCAGCAATCCGCAAGGGCTGGTCAACATCGTCGGCCAGACCCTGTCGATCATGGGCCGGCAACTGGCCGCGCAAGAGGCCGCGCGCGCGGACGTGGTGATCCGTCCGCACATCGTCGGCATTGGTCCGACCGATTTCTCACAGAAAAACCAGGCCATCCTGGAAGGCGAGAAGGCCACGCTGGCGGCCATGCCGCAGATCCGCAAACGCCTCGCGGCGTTGCAGGCGGCGCGTGCCGCGACACCGACTCGCCCGGGTGCATCAATTCCTTGATGCCAACCGCGCCAGGTGCGCGGCCAGGCTGCCGCCGGACAACTCGCCGATTTGCGTATCGCGCAGATGGCCGTCGGCGTCGATGAACAGCGTGGTCGGATAGCCGCGTACGCGGTACCAGCCCGACAAGTCCATGTTGGCGTCGATCAGCACGTGATCCAGCTGCAAGCCTTCGTGGCGCATGAAGCGCTGCACCGCGGCGGTGGATTCTCCCTGGTTGGCAAACACGAAGCGGTATTGCGGCATCGCCTTTTGCGCCGCGGCCAGGGTCGGCATCTCGCGCCGGCATGGGGCGCACCAGGTGGCCCAGAAATTGATGACCGTGGGCTGGCCACGCAGGCTTTCAAGCG
>JBDTIE010000074.1:0-15409 GCA_039936515.1 Rhodanobacter sp.
ACTACGGCAACCTGCTCAGCCTGTCGGCGACCTACAAGTTCTGACGTCGATCTGACACGCGGCAAAGGAAAGCCTTCCCGTGAAAACGGGAAGGCTTTTTTCATGCCTGCCCGAGCAAGCCGGCACGACAGGAACAACCTCTTCCGGCAACGTCCGGAGGTCGATTCGCGCGATCGTTCGACCGCGAGGCCGGACACCGCGGCGTGGTCGCAAGCGTGCTTGCGGCCCCATTGCGCGCTGGATAGTATCGGTGGGGTCGCGCACGATGGTGCCGGTGCCAACACACCGGATGTGCGCCAGTCGCCACGGCGCCAGGGTTGGATGTCACGCTGGTGGACCGTGGGCGATCACCCTGTTGGGCGTTCACCCCTTCATGGAACGCTCGGTCATGGCTGAAAACTCCGCTCGGCCCGCCCGCAAAGTGCATCCAACCGTCAGCTTGGGCTACAGCTTGCGCGGTATCGTCTTTCCGTTTTCCGCGTTGTTTCTGTTCTTCACTTTCCACAGCGTCGGTGGTCTGTCCCCCGTGCGCATCGCGCTGCTGGCCACTTACGCCCTGGTGTGGCCACACGTGGCCTTTGCCTGGGCGCGCAACAGCCGCGACTCCAGGCGCGCGGAACGCTTGAACATCGTTGCCGACTCGCTGATCGTCGGCGCCTGGGTGGCCGCCATCCAATACAGCGTGTTGCCCAGCTTCCTTCTGGTGTGCGCCATGCACCTTGGCAACATCGCCATCGGCGGACTGCGCCTGGCCGTGGTCGGCCTGGCGGCGATGCTGGTGGGCATGTTTTGCGTGTCCGGCTTGATCGGACTGCACCCGCATTTCGCGACGGCTCCGCTGCCGACCGGCCTCACCATCATCGTGTTCTTTTTCTACATTTCGCTTTATGCCTACGCCTTGCACAAGCAAAGCAAACATCTGGTGGGCAGCCGCAAGGAGGTAGAGAACACCAACGCGGACCTGGCGCATGCCAAGGACGAGGCCGATGCCGCAAGTCGCTTCAAGAGCATGTTTCTGGCCAACATGAGCCACGAGCTGCGCACGCCGCTGAACGCCATCATCGGCTACAGCGAGCTGCTGGCGGAGGAGGCCGAGGACCGCGGCGACACGGTGATCATTCCGGACCTCAACAAGATCCGCGGCGCCGGCGACCACTTGCTGGGTCTGATCAACAGCGTGCTGGACCTGTCCAAGATCGAGGCCGGCAAGATGGATCTGACGCTGGAGGAGGTCGAGGTGGCCGACCTCGTCGCCAGCGTGGTTGCCACCGTGGGCCCGCTGGTGCGGGACAAGGGCAACACGCTGACGGTCCAAGGCAGCGAGCTGGGGTGCATGCGCGTGGATGTCACCAAGCTGCGCCAGGTGTTGTTCAACCTGTTGGGCAATGCCAGCAAGTTCACCGAGCACGGCACGATTGGCCTGCAGGTGCGGCGCGAGCCGCGCGCAGCGGGTGACTGGCTGGTGTTCGAGGTGACCGATACCGGCGTTGGCATGACGCCAGCCCAACAGGCGAAAGTGTTCCAGCCCTTCGTCCAGGCGGACTCCTCCACCTCACGCAAGTACGGTGGCACGGGGTTGGGCCTGGCGTTGAGCCGACGCTTTGCCGAAATGCTGGGCGGCGACATCGCCATGACCAGCGAACCGGGCGTGGGCACCACCTTCACCGTGGGTATTCCGGCGCAGTGCGAAGCAGCCGCTGAACCGGTGCCGGCGACTGAGGCGATCGCCGCCGGTGCCCGTGTGCTGGTCATCGACGACAGCGCCGCGGACTGCGATGTCGTCTGTCGCATGTTGGCCCGCGAGGGTTGCCGTGCGGCTGCGGCGCACGACAGTGACGCCGGCCTGAAGCTGGCGCGCGAACTTCGGCCGGACCTGATCCTGCTGGACGTGATGATGCCCACGGTCGATGGCTGGAGTGTGCTGAAAAGGCTCAAGGCCGATGTGCGCCTGGCGGCCATTCCGGTGGTGGTGGTTGTGTCCACCAGCGATGACACCCGGGCAGGTGCCCGCGCGGGGGTTGCCGACACGCTGGTGAAACCTGTGGACCGCCAGGCGCTGGCGCAAGTGTTGCGCAAGCATCTGGGCGGCCAGGATGCCAGTGCGGTCCTGGTGATTGACGACGATGCCGGCACGCGCCGCCTGCTGCGACGGCTGCTCAAGCGCCAGGGCTGGGCAGTGGCTGAAGCGGCCAATGGTCGGGTGGCGCTGGAGAAGCTGGACCAGCTCCACCCGTCGGCGATCCTGCTGGACCTGATGATGCCGGAAATGGACGGCTTCGACTTTCTCGACGCGCTGCACGAACGGGGCCTGGGCGGCATGATCCCGATCATCGTGATGACCGCCAAGTCATTGTCCCCGACCGAGCGGGAACGTCTGGCCGGTCGTGCGCAGAAGGTGCTCGAGAAGGGCCGCTACGACCATCGGCAACTGGGCGCGATCATCCGCGACGCGCGTATGACGCAGGCACTGCGCACATGAAAATCCTGCTGGTCGAGGACAACGAGATGAACCGCGACATGTTGACCCGTCGCCTGACCCGGCGTGGGTATCAGGTGCTGACCGCGATCGACGGCGCCACGGCGTTGTCGCTGGCCAGCGCCGAGCAGCCGGACGTGGTGCTGATGGACATGAGCATGCCGGTGATGGACGGCTGGGAGACCACCCGGCGCATGAAGGCCGATGCCGCGACCGCGGCCGTGCCGGTCATCGCGCTGACCGCGCACGCCATGGTCGCCGACCGCGAGCGTGCACTGGCAGCCGGTTGCGATGATTTCGACACCAAGCCGGTGGATATCCAGCGCCTCATTGCCAAGATGGATGCCGTTACCGCAAGCCAGGGGCGGTGAGCGACATGACCGGCAGCGCCGAGCTTCAGGTCCTGGCGCTGAGCGACCTGGACACGGTGGCGAGATTCGTGGACTTCAGCTGTGAGCGCGCCGGTGCCGATGCCGACAGCCGGTTTGCGCTGCGCCTGGCGGTGGAGGAGTCTTTCAGCAACATCATGCAGCACGGCTATGGCGCAGACGGTGGCCCGGTGACGGTGCAGCTGCATGCGCAGCACGACCGCATCAGCGTGACTCTGCGCGACCGGGCGCCAGCGTTTGTCCCGGAGCAGGTGCCTGCGCCCGATCTTGCAGCGAGCTGGCAGCAGCGCAAAGTCGGCGGGTTGGGCTGGCACTTGGTGCGCCAGGTGATGGACGAAGTAAGCTATGAGCGCGATGCTGAGGGTGAGAATGTCCTGACCTTGGTCAAGTACCTGTCCGGAGGCACGATCCGGTCATGAATCGGAAGGGGTTGCGGACATGAATATCCACTTCGAGTCACGCGGCGACGTTTCCATTGTCATCATCAGCGGCAGCGTCGACAGCCTGACCGCCGAGGCGGTGTTGTCGGAACTGACCGCTTACGTGGTGGCCGGGCACCTGCAGCTGGTTGCCGATCTGGGCGCCGTGGATTACACCAGCAGCGCCGGTTTGCGCGCGCTGCTGAGCACGGTCAAGGCCACGCGCCGCGGCGGCGGCGACCTGCGCTTGGCGCGAGCCAGTCCCAATGTGTTCAAGGTGCTGGAGCTGAGCGGCTTCACCACCATCATGAAGCTCTACGACGAGGTGGATGCGGCCGTGGCCAGTTTCGGTCCCTCCGCGTCTGCCTGACTCGCCGCGCCGCGAGCGCCCACCACGGCCTCGGGGAGGCACGGATGACGACAGACTCTCAGCCTGCGGCTGCGCCAGCTTCGCGGCACAAGCGCGTCGCGTTGGTCGTGGGCGCCGGCAGCGTCAAGTGCGCGGCGGCACTGGGCCTGTGGAAGGTGCTGCAGCGCGAAGGAATCAACCTGGACCTGCTGGTCGGCTGCAGCGGCGGCAGCCTTTACGCCAGCGTCATGGCGCTGGGCCATGACGTCGACACCTGCGAACGCCTCACGCGTGAGTTGTGGACCCCGGCGCTCACGCGCAAGCGCGACACGCGCTCCATCCTGAGCGCGTTCCTGCCGCGCCTGTTCGGCTTCGATGGCCGCTTCGGCATGATCCACGATGGGCCGGTGGCCCGCGCCCTGGAAACGGCCTTTGGCGACAGCCAGTTTGCCGATGCCCGCACGCCGTTGCGTATCGTCGCCACGGACATGCACAACGGCGAGAGCGTGACGCTGGAGAGCGGCCGCATCCGCGACGCGGTTCGCGCCAGCATCGCCATTCCGTATATCTGGAAGCCGTGGCGCATCGGCGAGCGCTGGCTGATGGATGGCTGCATGTCCGACCCGATGCCGGTGGATGTTGCCATCCGCGAGGGCGCCGACATCATCCTGGCGATGGGTTTTGAAAGCCCTTATCCCAGTCGCATGCGCTCAGCCACGCGTTTCGCGTTCCAGGTCAACAGCATCTACACCAACAACCTGATGCGCGCGCGCTACGCCTTCCACAACCTGGCGTACCACGCCGAGATCATCCCGATCATGCCGGAGTTCGATCGTCCGGTGCGGCTGTTCGACACCGACCAGTTTCCGTATGTGATCGAGCAAGGCGTGCGTGCGATCGAGGCGCAACTGGATTACATCAAGTGCATGCTCGACAGTGATCGTGAGTGAGCCGCAGTCCAGCGCGTTGCAGGTGTTCAGTCACGGACGGCGGACATGAGCGCCGACGGCGACAGCGGCCATATCCTCGTGGTGGACGACAACGAAGCCAATCGTGACCTGTTGTCGCGCCGACTGCAGCGCCTGGGTCATCGCACGGCGATGGCGGAAAACGGCCGCGTGGCGCTGGACATGCTGGCTCACGAAGCCTTCGACCTGATGTTGCTGGACATCATGATGCCGGAAATGAACGGCTTCGAATTGCTCGAGCACACCAAGGCCGACGCCACGCTCCAGCACATGCCGGTGATCCTGATTTCCGCCCTGGACGACACCGAGAGCATCGTCAAGGGCATTGTCATGGGCGCGGACGACTACCTGCCCAAGCCTTTCAACAAATACATCCTCAACGCCCGGGTCAGTGCCAGCCTGGCCAGGAAGCGCCTGCACGACCTTGAGCAGATGCATGCGCGCAGCCTGGAACGGGAAATGGACATCGCGCGCAACATCCAGTCCGGGTTTTTGCCTGACCACCTGCCTGACATCGGCGGTTTGCAGCTGGCCGCCTGGTTCCAGCCCGCGCGGCGGGTGGGCGGTGATTTCTACGATGCCTTCGAACTGCATGGCGGCAAAAGCATCGCAATGGTGCTGGCCGATGTCTGCGACAAGGGGGTAGGCGCGGCGTTGTTCATGGCGCTGGTGCGCACGCTGGTGCGTGCGCTGGCCGAACGCATGCTCAGCAGCGACGGCGATACCGCGGCCGAAGCCCGGCAGCTGATCGAAGCGGTCAATGACTACATCACCCGTACGCATGACCGGGCAGACATGTTTGCCACGCTGTTCTTTGCCGTGCTGGACGGCCGCAGCGGCGCGCTGGTCTACGTCAACGGTGGCCACGAGCCACCCATCATCACCGGTGCGCAAGGCGTGCGCACCGAACTGGCACCGTCGGGTCCGGCGGTCGGCATGATGCCGGACATGGTGTTTCGTGCGCACGGCGAAGTCCTGGCTCCGGGCGAAACCCTGATCATGTCCACCGACGGCGTCACCGACGCGCACGACAGCGAGGGCGTGCTGTTTTCACACGAGCGCCTGCTCGACCTGGTGGCGCAGCCGGCGGCTTCGGCGCAGTCGATGGTGGAGCGCATCTGCAATGCGGTGCGGGCGCACTCCTGCAACGTGCCGCAGTTCGACGACATCACGCTGCTGGTGGTGCACCGTCCAGGCTGATGGCAATTGGCGACCCCGGGCATGCCGGGCCGTTCGCGGTGGCCGTGTGCTGACCCTCACGCCGCACAAGCCACGGCTTCGTGCGCGCAATGCTCAGCCGCGCTTGAGCATCCACTTCACGATGGCGCGGAAACGCGCGCCATACGGCGGATTGAGCCATCCGGCGGCGTTGAAGCGCGACTGGCGGAACACCGGCAAAAGATGTGAAAACGTGCGGAATCCGGCTTCGCCGTGGTAGCCGCCCATGCCCGAGGCGCCGACGCCGCCAAACGGCAAGCCGTGCTGGGCAATGTGGAACAGCGTGTCGTTGACGCTGACGCCGCCGGCGGTGGTGCGCGACAACACGCGGTCGACCAGCCCGCTGTCGCGCTCGAAAACGTACAACGACAGCGGGTGCGCGCGCGCGGTCACGTAGGCGATGGCTTCATCCAGGGTGTCATACGGCACCAGCGGCAACCACGGACCAAAAATTTCCTCGCGCATGATCGCCATGCCATCGTCCACTGCAGTGAGCAGCTGCGGTGCCAGGTGCCGCCGGCCGGCGTCATCGGCGTCGTCCGCGGACAGCGGGTGCAGCTGCGCCCCGGCCGTGTGCGCGTCGTCGCGCAGCGCCACCAGGCGTTGGTACTGGCGGTCGGAAATGATGCTGGCGTATTGCGCGTTGCGCGCCAGTTGCGGATACATGCGGGCCACCACGCGCTGCGCAGCGGTGATGAAGTCGCCAACTTGCGCGCGTGGCAGCAGCACGTAATCCGGCGCGATGCAGGTTTGCCCGGCATTGACCAGCTTGCCGAACACGATGCGCTCCACCGCGCGATCAAACTGCGCGCCCGGGCCGATGATCGCCGGCGACTTGCCACCCAGTTCCAGCGTCACCGGCGTCAGGTTGGCCGCGGCTGCGCGCATGACGTGGCGGCCGACCGCGGTGGAGCCGGTGAACAACAGGTGGTCAAACGCCAACGCGGAGAACGCCTGCGCCACGTCCGCGCCACCGTTGATCACGACCACTTCGTCGGCCTGGAAGCAGCGTGCGATCTGCCGGGCAAACAACGCCGAGAAGCGCGGTGTGAACTCGCTCATCTTCAACATCACGCGGTTCCCGGCGGCCAGCGCATCCACCAGCGGTCCGACCGCCAGGTACAACGGGTAATTCCACGGCACGATGATGCCGACCACGCCGCGCGGTTGCGGCAGCAGCTCGACGCGCGCGGGCAAAAACGCCATGGCCGCCAGTCGTCGTGACGAGCGCATCCAGCGCCGGCCATGGCGCAGGGCATGACGGGTCGCCGACAGGCTGGGAAAAAGTTCCAGCAGATCGGTCTCCTCACCTGGGCGGCAACCGAAATCCGCGTTGATCGCGGCGACGAATTCCTCGCGCTGGTCCAGCAGCATGCGTTCGAGCGCCTGCAACCGCGCCGCCCGTGCCGGCCACGCCGGCAACGGATCGCGCGCGTGCGCTGCGCGCATATGCTGCAGCGTCTGCGTCAAGTCCGCAGGCTGCGATCCGCTGGTGGCCGCGTCTTTCATGGCGAGCTCCGATGCGCGCAACCGCACGGGTCTTCAAGGCGCGGCGTGAGCGTGCGCCAACGTGGCACTGCAAGATCGCTTGGGTACGTCACGCGCATGGTCCTGCCAAGTGTTCGACGCTTGTCAGCATACGGTGCTTCCCGATCGCGTGTTGCGCGCTATTCCCCGATCGTCAGCAGCGACGCATTGCCGCCTGCGGCGGTGGTATTGATGGTCAGCACCCGCTCACCGGCAAAACGCAGCAGGTAGTGCGGTCCGCCGGCCTTGGGGCCGGTGCCGGACAAGCGTTCGCCGCCGAACGGCTGTACCCCTACCACCGCGCCGATCTGGTTGCGGTTGACGTAGCAGTTGCCGATGCGCGCATGGCTGGCGATGTATTCGACGGTGTCGTCAATGCGGCTGTGGACGCCCAAGGTTAGGCCGTAGCCGGTGGCGTTGATCTGGTCCACCACCTGCGCCAGCTCGCTGGCCTTCCAGCGCAGCACGTGCAACACCGGGCCAAACACCTCGTGCGTCAGCGTGTCCAGTGAGGGGATTTCGTAGGCGCAAGGGGCAAAGAAAGTACCGTGCGCGGTGCTGGCTGGATCCAGTTGCACACCGGCGATCTTCCGCGCCTGCTTGTCCATGCGCGCGGCGTGGTCGACCAGGAGCTTCAATGCGTCCTCGTCGATCACCGGACCAACATCGGTGGACAGCTGGCCGGGGTCGCCGACGGAGAGTTCCGCCATGGCGCCGGTGAGCATTTCGGTGACCTTGTCGGCGATGTCCTCCTGCACAAACAGCACGCGCGCCGCCGAGCAGCGCTGGCCGGCGGACTGGAATGCCGATGCCATCACGTCCTTGACCACCTGCTCGGGCAGGGCCGAGGAGTCGGCGATCATCGCGTTCTGACCGCCGGTTTCGGCGATCAGTATGGCGATCGGCGCATCGCGTGCAGCCAGCGAGCGGTTGATCGCCCAGGCGGTGTCGGTGGAGCCGGTAAAGGCCACTCCGTCCACGCGCGGGTCGCGGGTCAAGGCCACGCCGACGGTGGCGCCATCACCGGGTACAAACTGCAGCACGTCGGTCGGCACACCTGCGTCGTGCAGCAGTTTCACCGCAAGGTAGCCGACCAGGCTGGTCTGCTCGGCGGGTTTTGCCAGCACCGCATTCCCCGCCGCCAGCGCCGCCGCGATCTGCCCGGTGAAGATCGCCAGCGGGAAGTTCCACGGGCTGATGCACACGAACACGCCGCGACCGTGCAGGAACAACTGGTTGGTTTCCCCGGTCGGGCCGGGCAACTGCTCGGGCTGGCCAAACAGGCGCCGCGCCATGGTGGCGTAGTAACGCAGGAAGTCGGCCGCTTCACGCACCTCGGCGATCGCGTCAGGCAGACCCTTGCCAGCCTCACGCACGCACAGCGCGACAAACTCGCTGCGGCGCGCCTCGAGCTGGTCGGCGGCATGTTCAAGGATGGCGGCGCGGCTGGCGGCGGGCAGGCGATCCCAGTTGGTCTGCGCGCGCACGGCGGTGGCCAGTGCCTTGTCAACCGTGGCGCTATCGGCACTGACGTAACTGCCAACCACCTGTCGACGATCGGCCGGGTTGGTCACTTCCACGGTCGGCCCGTTGCAACTGGCGCCCGGAACCAGCGGCGTGGCCGTCCACGGCCCCGGGGTGGCGGCGACGGCATCGGCCATCGCCTGCAATTCGTTATCGTTGGAAAAGTTCAGGCCCATGGAGTTCTTCCGAAGTTCACCGTAAAGATTGACCGGCAGCACGATGCGCGGGTGCGCGATGGAGGCGAATCCGCGTACCGTCTCGCACGGATCGGCAACCAGCTCACGCACCGGCACGCTCTCGTCGACCACGCGGTTGACGAAGCTGGTGTTGGCGCCGTTCTCGAGCAGCCGGCGCACCAGATAGGGCAACAAGTCCTCGTGCGTGCCCACCGGCGCGTACACGCGGCACGGCACGTTGAGGTGCGCAGGGCCGATCACCTCGGCGTACAGGTCCGTGCCCATGCCATGCAGGCGCTGGTATTCGAATGGTCGACCGTGCGCCATGTGATGCACGGCGGCAATGGTCTGCGCGTTGTGCGTGGCGAACTGCGGGTAGACCAGGTCGTTGCCGGCATCGAACAGCTTGCGCACGCAGGCGAGGTAGGAGACGTCGGTGTTGGGCTTGCGCGTGTACACCGGGTAGCCGGCCAGGCCGGTCTCCTGCGCGCGCTTGATCTCCGCGTCCCAATAGGCGCCCTTCACCAGGCGCACGTACCAGCGTCGGCCGCTTTCGCGCGCCGTCTCGACGGCCCAGTCAATGACAAAAGGCGTGCGCTTGGAATACGCCTGAACGACAATTCCCAGGCCGTTCCAGCCCTCCAGCGACGGGTGCGCGAATACGTCGCCGAGGATGTCCAGCGACAGCTCCAGGCGATCCGCCTCTTCGGCGTCGACGGACAAGGCGATGCCGTTGTGCATCGCCAGCTGCGACAGCTCCAGGAGCTTCTCGCCAAGCTGTGCGCGCGCCAGTTCGCGCTTTGCCACTTCGTAGCGCGGGTGCAAGGCTGACAGCTTGACCGAGATGGACGGCGCCTCGGTATGACTGGCGAACGGCCCGCGCGCGCCGATGGCGGCAATCGCGTTGCGATAGTCCTGCTGGTAGCGTTCGGCCGTTTCGGCGGTGAGCGCGGACTCGCCAAGCATGTCGTAGGAATAGCGGTACATCGCATATTCCTTCCTGGCGCACCGATCCAGCGCCTCGTCGATGCTGCGGCCCATGACAAACTGGTGGCCCATGATGCGCATGGCCTGGCGCACCGCCAGGCGAATTGCCGGCTCACCGGCACGACCGGCCAGGCGCTTCAGCGCGCCGGAAAAATCATGCCGCGTGTTCTCGCTCAGGTTGACCAGCCGCCCGGTCAGCATCAGGCCCCAGGTCGAGGCGTTGACGAACAGGGACTCGCTTTTCCCCAGGTGCCTCTTCCAATCCGCGTCGCCGAGCTTGTCGCGGATCAGCTTGTCGGCGGTGGCCTTGTCGGGAATGCGCAGCAATGCCTCGGCCACGCACATCAACAGCACGCCTTCCTCGCTGGAAAGATCGTACTGGCGCATGAAGGATTCAACCGCACTCTGGTCCTTCGCCCTAGCCCGCACGCGGGTAACCAGGCCGGCGGCAAGCTCGAGCACCTGTTCGCGTTCGCCATCGGGCAAGGGGGCCTGCGCCAGCAGGTCGTTGACCGCTTCGGTCTCGTCACGCAACCATGCTGTGGTGATCCGCGCGCGCGCCGGCGTGGCGCCGACGGGAAGTTCGGGGCTGAGTATGGGTTGGATCACGGCAAGCTCGGGGAGTGCGGTCGGATTGAACGCGCGATTGTACGCCGCGCGAGCGCCTCGCCACGGCGTTCGGTTGACGACAAGGGCAATAGCCTTGTCCGGCTTGCGCGCCCCGGCGCGGCGGTGAGGTGGCGTCCGACGCCGCTACATTGCGGCTTGATCCAGGTCAAGAGCCCGCGACATTGTTGCCCGTTGCTCCGCCGCAGCCTATCATTTGCCCGTTACGGCGTGCCGGACTTGCCATGATCGTGCTTCGCCCAGCTTCCGCGTGCTTCCCGCGCGCGACGATGTGGCTCAAGCCAAATCGGACGCTGAGCCGGCGCGGCTTGCGGCGCGTGATATTGGTGTTGGTGGCGCTGGTGCTGGTTACGGCCGGGCTGGGTGCGTGGCAGGGGAACGTGTTTGCTCCCTTGTTTGCCGGGCTCGAATCGTTGGCCATGGCGTATGCGTTGAGCATCGCCTGGCGCGCGGGTGACAAGGGCGAACGCATCGTGGTGGATGCGTCCACGCTTGAGGTGCAGTCGCTGCCGGGTCGACGTAGCACGCGCTTTCCCTCGTGCTGGGTGCGTGTGTCACTGGCTCCGGCCAACGGGCGGCAGCGGTTGTTGCTGTCGCTGCATGGACAGGCTTTGGAAGTAGGCGTTTTCCTGGCGGAAGCCGAACGCGTTGCGTTGTCGAAGAAACTCACGGTGTTGCTGAGAGGATGTCGCGATCAGTTGCACGGACAGGTTCAATAAAGGTGCAAGACATGACATCTGGCGGCATCAGGCGATCCATCAAGACCGGCGCAGCACTCGCCCTGGCCATGCTCGGCAGTGTCGCGCAGGCCGCTCCGCACCCATGGCAACTGAACATGGAGCGCGGCGCCAGCACCTGGTCACAAATTCCCTACACGTTGAACAACGTCGCCTTGGCGGTATGCACGGTCATTGGCGTCCTGGTGTTCGGCGCGATGTTCGTAGCCATGTTCCGCTTCCGCAAATCCCGCGGCGCGGTGGCCGAGAAGTGGGCGCACAACACCACGGTTGAAGTGGTGTGGACCACCATCCCGGTACTGATCCTGGTCACCCTGGCCTACATGGCCACCAGTGGCGTGGCGTCCTGGGCCGATACCACCGGCTCGCAGATGACGGTCAAGGTCACCGGCTATCAGTGGAAGTGGCGCTACGACTATATCGACTACATGGGCAAGCCGATCGAGAAGGTCGGCTTCATGTCGCGTCTGGATACCACCAGCGATGACACCCGCCAGCTCGGTTCGGGCATGAATCCCTACGACGTCAAGGTCGGCACGGAGAACACCTATCTGCTCAATGTCGACAAGCCGCTGGTGATCCCGGCGGACACCAAGGTGCGCTTCGTCATCACCAGTGGCGACGTGATCCACTCCTGGTGGGTGCCGGCGATGGGCTGGAAGCTCGACGCGATCCCCGGGATCATCAACGCGGCGTGGACCAACATCCACGAGCCGGGTACCTATCGCGGCCAGTGCGCCGAGCTGTGCGGGCAGGACCACGCGTTCATGCCGATCGTGGTGGTGGTCAAGAGCAAGGCCGACTTCGCCACCTGGCTGGCCCAGCAGCAGGCCGCCGCCGCCCCGGCACCACCGGCCGCGCCAACGGCGACCGCCGCTGCCGCCGCGCCGACGCCTGCCGGCACGGCCAAGCAGGGCTGATCCGCGCGCCATCGTTCACGTCATCGTTTCGCCGAAGCTTCAACACCGCAGTTCCAGAGGTACAAGGCCATGTCTTACGCAGCCACCCACGACCAGCACGAAGAACACCACGGCGCGCCGGCGGGTTTCTTCCAACGCTGGTTCATGTCCACCAATCACAAGGACATCGGTACGCTGTACCTGGTCTTCGCGCTGACCATGCTGTTCGTGGGCGGCAGCTTCGCCATGGCCATCCGCGCGGAGTTGTTCAAGCCCGGCATGCAGTTGATGCAGCCGTACTTCTTCAACCAGCTGACATCCATGCACGGGCTGATCATGATCTTCGGCGCGATCATGCCGGCGTTCGTGGGCCTGGGCAACTGGATGATCCCGCTCATGATCGGCGCGCCGGACATGGCCTTGCCGCGCATGAACAACCTGTCGTTCTGGATCCTGCCGTTCGCTTTCATACTGCTGCTGGGGTCGATGTTCCTCCCGGGCGGCGGCCCGGCCGGCGGCTGGACCATGTACCCGCCGCTGTCGCTGCAGAGCGAATCTTTGCCTTACGCGGTCTTCGCCATCCACCTGATGGGCATCAGCTCGATCATGGGTGCGATCAACATCATCGCCACCATCCTCAACATGCGCGCGCCCGGCATGGACCTGATGAAGCTGCCGATCTTTGTCTGGAGCTGGCTGATCACCGCCTTCCTGCTGATCGCGGTGATGCCGGCGCTGGCCGGCGCGGTAACGATGCTGCTCACCGACAAGTTCTTCGGCACCAACTTCTTCAATGCCGCCGGCGGCGGTGACCCGGTGTTGTACCAGCACATCTTCTGGTTCTTCGGTCACCCCGAGGTCTACATCATGATCCTGCCGGCGTTCGGCATCATCTCGGAGATCGTGCCGACCTTCGCGCGCAAGCCGATCTTCGGCTACAAGGCGATGGTGTTTGCCATTGCCTGCATCGCGTTCCTGTCGTTCATCGTCTGGGCGCACCACATGTTTGCGGTGGGGCTGCCCATTGGCGCGGAACTGTTCTTCATGTACGCCACCATGCTCATCTCGGTACCTACCGGGGTGAAGGTGTTCAACTGGGTGGCAACCATGTGGGGCGGCTCGATGACGTTCGAGACGCCGATGCTGTTTGCCATTGCCTTCGTCGTGCTGTTCAGCATAGGCGGCTTCTCCGGCTTGATGATGGCGCTGGTGCCGGCGGACTTCCAATACCACGACACGTATTTCATCGTCGCCCACTTCCACTATGTGCTGGTCACCGGGGCGCTGTTCGCGATCATCGGCGCGGCGTACTACTGGATGCCCAAGTGGACGGGCAACATGTACAGCGAGTTCTGGGGCAAGGTGCATTTCTGGAACAGCCTGGTCTGGGTGAACGTGCTGTTCTTCCCGCAGCACTTCCTGGGCCTGGCTGGCATGCCGCGGCGCATTCCCGATTACAACGTGGCATTTGCCAACTTCAACATGGTCAGCTCCATCGGCGGCTTCCTGTTTGGCGCGACGCAGTTGATCTTCGTGGGCGTGCTGATCCACTGCGTGTTCTTCTCCAAGAAGCGGGCTACCGATCGGGTCTGGGAGGGCGCCAAGGGCCTGGAGTGGACCGTGCCGTCGCCGGCGCCGTTCCACACCTTCACCATCCCGCCGATCATCAACGATGATGAGTTGGCGCATGGTCACGTGAACGATTGACGGCCCGATGCGCGATCCAGTGACGCCACCGGTGCTTGATGCGCGCGCGAGCGCCGCACGGCGGCGGCGGATACGCCGCACGGTGACGGTATTGGCAGTGGTGGCGGCGTTGTGTTACCTGCTCGTGGTCATGCAGATGTTTACGGGCAAATAGCGGCCGCGTACTGGCACCCGAGACCGGCGGCTTCAGATCCGGTCGGCAGTTCCCCGCGCGGTACCGGTGGGGGTGAGTTACAGGAAATCCACGGGGTTCACCATGGGTCAGCAGCAAGATGCGTACTTTGTCCCGGCCAAGAGTTACTGGCCAATCGTGGCCGCGCTGGTCATGTTTGTCACCGTGTTCGGTGCCACGCACTGGTTCAACGCGCTGAACAGTGCAGCGGACACAGGCTTCGGCAAGATCGTGTTTGCGGTCGGCCTGCTTGGCATCTTCGGCATGTTCTTTGGCTGGTTCCGCTCGGTCATCAACGAGTCGCTGGCCGGCAGCTACAACGACCAGGTGGACACCTCCTTCCGCATGGGCATGTTGTGGTTCATCTTTTCCGAGGTGATGTTCTTCGGTGCGTTCTTCGCCGCGCTGTTCTACCTGCGCACCTACTCCTTGCCGTGGCTGGGCGGCGAGGGCCACGGCGTGCTGACGCACCAGTTCCTGTGGAGCGACTATGCCTCGGCATGGGGCGCCAATGGCGGCAACGGACCGGAACAGATGGGTGGTGCCTTCCGTGTAGTGCCGGCGTGGGGCCTGCCGCTGCTGAACACGCTGATCCTGCTCAGTTCCAGCGTCACCATCACCATCGCCCACCACGCACTGCGCGCAGGACACCGTGGGCGCATCCTGTTCTTCCTCGGACTGACCGTGCTGCTGGGCGCCACCTTCCTGTACTTCCAGGCGCACGAGTACATCGAGGCTTACCGCGACCTCAACCTGACACTGCGCAGCGGTGTTTACGGCTCCACGTTCTTCATGCTCACCGGCTTCCACGGTCTGCACGTCACGTTGGGCACCGTCATGCTGTCGATCATCTGGCTGCGCGTGCTCATGGGCCACTTCAGCAAGGACCACCACTTCGGTTTCGAAGCGGTGGCCTGGTACTGGCACTTCGTTGACGTGGTGTGGCTGGGCCTGTTCATGTTCGTCTACATCCTTTGACCGGCAGCCCATACCGACACGTAAAAAAGCCCGCCGATGGCGGGCTTTTTTTGGGCTCGGGTGGCGACCGGGCCGGTCCGTGGCCGGCCCGGGTACAATCACTGGCCGATGTCGTGCGGATGCAGCCAGCCCATCCAGATGCCCACGCCGACCATGGCGATGAACAGCAGCGACAGTCCGATGCGGCGTGTCAGCGCCCACACCGTGCGCCGGTCGTCGTCCTTGTCGGTCATCATGAAGTACAGCGCCTGGCCGA
>JBDTIE010000075.1:0-13869 GCA_039936515.1 Rhodanobacter sp.
CTGGCACATGTAGGGCGGGCACTGGGCGCCCGTTTGATCCATCAACTGGCGTAGGGCGGGCACTGCCCGCCGTCGCGTGACGCTCAGTAGCGGTAGAAATCCGACTTGTACGGGCCGTCCACTGGCACACCGAGGTACTTCGCCTGGGCGGCAGTGAGGGTGGTGAGCTTCACCCCGATCTTGTCCAGGTGCAGGCGTGCCACTTCCTCGTCCAGTTTCTTGGGCAGGATGTAAACCTTCGCCTCGTACTTGTCCTTGTGCTGCCACAGGTCGATCTGCGCCAGGGTCTGGTTGGAGAACGAGTTGGACATCACGAAGCTGGGGTGGCCGGTGGCGCAGCCAAGGTTGACCAGCCGGCCCTCGGCCAGCAGGAAGATCGCACGGCCGTCGGCGAATATGTACTTGTCCACCTGCGGCTTGATGTTGATCTTCTGCACGCCAGCGAGCGCGTTCAGCGCGTCGACCTGGATCTCGTTGTCGAAGTGGCCGATGTTGCAGACGATGGCCTGGTCCTTCATCGACTTCAGATGTTCCAGCGTCAACACGTCCTTGTTGCCGGTAGTGGTGACATAGATGTCGCCGCGGCCAAGTGTGGACTCGACGGTGTTGACCTCAAAGCCTTCCATCGCCGCCTGCAGCGCGTTGATCGGATCGACTTCGGTGACCACCACGCGCGAGCCATAGGCGCGCAGGCTGTGCGCGCAGCCCTTGCCGACGTCGCCGTAGCCACAGACCACCGCGACCTTGCCGGCCAGCATCACGTCCATCGCGCGCTTGAGGCCATCGGCCAGCGATTCGCGGCAGCCATACAGGTTGTCGAATTTGCTCTTGGTGACCGAGTCGTTGACGTTGATTGCCGGGATCAGCAACGAGCCGGCCTCGGCCAGCTGGTACAGCCGGTGCACGCCGGTGGTGGTTTCCTCGGAGACGCCCTTCCAGTCCTTGACCACGGTGTGCCAGTAACCCGGGCGCTCCGCAGCGACGCGCTTGAGCAGGTTTTTGATCACCTGTTCCTCGTGCGAGTCGGCCTTGCCGTTGACCCAATCCGAACCATTCTCCAGCTCATAGCCCTTGTGGATCAGCAGCGTCACGTCGCCGCCATCGTCGACCACCAGCTGCGGTCCAAGGAAGCCGCCCTTGCCATCGGGAAAGCTCAAGGCGTTCAGCGTGCAATCCCAATATTCCTCAAGCGACTCACCCTTCCAGGCAAACACCGGCGTGCCGGTCTTGGCAATCGCCGCGGCCGCGTGATCCTGCGTGGAGAAGATGTTGCACGAGGCCCAGCGCACGTCGGCGCCAATGTCCTTGAGCGTCTCGATCAGCACGGCGGTCTGGATGGTCATGTGCAGCGAGCCGGTCACGCGCACGCCCTTCAATGGCTGTGCGGCGGCGTGCTTGTGGCGGATCGACATCAACCCCGGCATCTCGTGCTCGGCGATGTCCAGCTCCTTGCGGCCCCAGTCGGCGAGCGCGAGATCGGCGACCTTGAAATCCTGTTGCGTGACGGGTTTGGCTACGGCGTTCATGCTTTCTCCGGTTTGGTGCGTATCCGGCCGCGCACTGATCGAGTGCGGGCGAAGTTACGCGTGGATCGACCGGGCGCCGTTGCAGGATGCGCCGCGCCGAGCCTGGCCGGCGCGCTGCCACGTGGGCAGGGACGGTCGCAGCGCCCCTCGGCGGGCGGTGGACGGGTATTGTAAACGACTGCGCCAGCGCACACCCGAACCGAGGACCGATCATGCCAGAGCAACGCCAGAACGAGTTCCTGCCGCCGGATGGCCCGTTGCGCGAGGACGTCAACCGCCTGGGGGCGATGGTCGGGCGCATGTTGGCCGAGCAGGTGGGCGAGGGCTTCCTCCAGCGCGTGGAGCAGGTGCGCACCGCGGCAATCCGCCGCCGCCGCGAAGGAGCGGCGGTGGGAGACCTGGCCACATCGCTGGCCGGACTGGATGCGGCCGAGGCGGAAGCGCTGGCGCGCGCCTTTGCCACCTACTTCCAGGTGGTGAACACCGCCGAGCGCGTGCACCGTATCCGTCGTCGGCGTGATTACCAGCGCGAAGGCAGCAAGCCACAGCCCGAATCGTTGCTGGCGGTATTGGGCGAGTTGAAGGCCACCGGCGTGGGCGCGAGTGAACTGGTGGCGATGCTGGAGCGGCTATGGGTCGAGCCGGTGTTCACCGCCCATCCGACCGAGGCCGTGCGCCGCTCGTTGCTGGAGAAGGAACAGGCCATCGTGCGCTCGCTGATCGACGGCTTCGATCCGCAGCGCACCCCGCAAGAGCGTTACGTCGATGCCGAGCGCATTGTCGTGGCGCTGTCCGCCGGCTGGCAGACGGCCGAAGCCTCGCCGGTGCGGCCGAGCGTGCAGGACGAGTACGAACACGTCGGTTTCTACCTGGCCAAGCCGCTGTATCGCGTGGTCCCTGCTTTGTACGCGGCGCTGGAACATGCGTTGCGTGAGGTCTATGGCGTGTCGGTGCACGCGCCGCATCTGCTGGGCTTTGCCAGCTGGGTGGGGGGCGACATGGACGGCAACCCCAATGTAGGCGCCGACACGCTGGCTGCGTCCCTGGCTTCGCAGCGTGTACAGGTACTGGATCGTTATCGGCAAGAAACGGCGGCGCTGGCGCGCGCACTGAGCCAGACCGACGACCGCGTCGCCGTGACGCCGGCGCTGCAAGCCTTGCTTGACGATTACCGGATCCGCTTTCCGGATGCCGCCGCGCGCATCCGCCCACGCCATGCCGACATGCCGTATCGCTGCCTGCTGCGGCTGATCAACGCGCGGCTGGCGCGCACGATCAAGAACGCGACGGACGGCTATGCGTCCGCCGCCGATTTGATCGACGACCTGCAGGTGATTGTCGACAGCCTGCTGGCCAACCGCGGGCTGCACGCCGGCGCATATGCGGTGGGTCGACTGCTGTGCCGCGTGCGCAGCTTTGGCTTTCACCTGGCGCGACTGGACGTGCGCCAGGACTCGCGCGTGCACGACGACGCTTTGGCCGCGCTGCTCGATGACAGCGAATGGGCATCGCGCGAGGCTGCCTCGCGTGCCGGGACGTTGCGCCCGTATGCCAGCGGCGAACGCGCGTTTCCGGCTGACGAGGCGCTGGCCGAAGGCGAGGCCAAGGCAGCGGCAACGCATCTGCAGGCAGTGTTCGTCACCATGGCCGCCAGTCGCCGGCATGGCAAGGGCACCGGCTTGTACGTCATCAGCATGGCGCGCTCAGCCGCCGACGTGCTTGCGGTGCTGGCGCTTGCGCGCCGCGGCGGGCTGGACTCGCATGGCTCAACGCAGGACGTGGCACACGATGCAAGGCCGGCCGCCAACAGCGCTGCCCAGCCGTCCCCGGTGCCGCTGGACATCGCCCCGCTGTTCGAGACGGTTGACGATCTTGCCAACGCGCCGGCCACCTTGCGCGCGCTGCTGGACGACCAGGTCTATCGCCAACACCTGGCTGCACGCGGTGATCGGCAGTGGGTGATGCTCGGCTATTCGGACAGCGGCAAGGATGGCGGCACACTCGCATCGCGTTGGGGCTTGCAGCGCGCGCAAGTGGAGTTGCTGGCGGTAGCGCGCGATGCCGACATCCATCTGGCCTTCTTCCACGGTCGCGGCGGCTCAGCCAGTCGCGGCGGCGCGCGCATGACCCCGGCGTTGATGTCCTCACCGCGTGGTTCGGTGGCCGGCGTGTTGCGCGTGACCGAGCAGGGCGAGGTGATCCATCGCAAGTACGGTATCCGCGCGCTGGCGCTGCGCAACCTGGAGCAGACTGTCGGCGCGGTGCTGCGCGCCTCCCTGCGCCCACGCAAAAGCGAGCCGCGCGAAGCGCATTGGCGCGAAATCATGGATGCCCTGTCCGCGCACAGCCGGCAGGCCTATCGCGATTTCGTCGAGCGCGAGCACTTCGTCGACTACTTTCGCAGCGCCACACCGATCGACGTGATCGAGCGCATGACCATCAGCTCGCGCCCGGCCAGCCGCCGCAGCATGCATGGCGTGCACGACTTGCGCGCGATCCCGTGGGTGTTCTCCTGGACCCAGTGCCGCGCGATCATCCCGGGCTGGTATGGCGTCGGTGCCGCCCTGGAACGGGGCGCGGCACAATTTGGCGAAGACGTGCTGGTCGAAATGGCGCGCGACTGGCCGTTCCTCGACAACGCGCTCAACGATATCGAGATGGTGCTGGCCAAATGTGACCTGGACATCGCCCAGGCGTTCTCCGCCTTGTCCGGCCCCTTGCACGAAGAGTTTTTCGGCATGATCCGCGCCGAGTTCGAACGCACCTGTCACTGGCTGTTGCGGCTCAAGCACAGCGACGCATTGCTGCAGGGCGAGCCGCGACTGGCCGCGTCCATCCAGTTGCGCAACCCCTACGTCGATCCGATGAGCCTGTTGCAGGTCGACCTGCTGCACCGCTGGCGCGCCAGCGATCGCCGCGACGAGGCCTTGCTGCAAGCACTGGTTGCCTGCGTCAACGGCGTGTCCCAAGGCTTGCAGAACACTGGTTGAGCGCACGCATGCATGGGGACGAGCCAAGGAAAAAACCATGCGCCGCCTGACCGGCTCTCTCAAACCCCCCAACCAGAATCCCGCAGGAAGGCATCGCCCGCCAGCGGGCTGCTAGTGGTGATTCGGCACATGGTGCTGCAATGCGGCGATGCGCTCGTTACGCGGCAGTCGCTTCCACGCGATTTCCAGACGCAGCGCGTCGCCGTGGCCGGCAACCCACACCCAGCCGAGCAAACGCCGCGGCGGGTTGGAGCGGGTGAAGCGCGCGCCTTTGCCGGCGGCGTGTTTGGCGTAGCGTTGTTCAGGGTCACGGGCAATGCCGGTGTACACCCGGCCGTCGGCGCACTCGATCAGGTAGACCGCCCACGCGCCGACCGCCGCTTCGGCGCGCGGGCCGACGACGGGTTGCGCGCATGCGGGGCCGGTGCCTGGGTTCATTGGAAACCGGTCACGCCCACTCCACCAGGCCTTCGGCGTCGCATACCTTTTTCCACGACGGGCGATCTTTCAAGCGCGTGGCCAATGCCACCAGATGCGGCCAGTCAGTGGCTGGACGCGGCATGTTGCGCGACCAGCGCATGAGCATCAGTGCGTACAGGTCGACCACGCTGAAGTGCTCGCCGAGCATGTATGGGCCATGTGCTGCCAGCTGTGCATCGATGTGCGTCCAGGCCTTCTCGATCGCAACGCGCGACGCGCGTTGAATGACGTCGGCCGCTTCGGGCAGGTGGTCGCCGGGATAGAACCATTGGCGAAACGTCGGCTGCAAGGTGTTGGCAAGGTAGAACATCCACTGCAGGTAATCGCCGCGCTGCGCACTGCCGCTGGCCGGCGCCAGTTGCGCCTCGGGATGACGCTCGACCAGCAGCATCGCCAGGGCCGCCGCTTCGCCGTGCGGCACGCCGTCGATGACCAGTGTCGGTACCACGCCGTTGGCGTTGAGCGCAAGATATTCTGCGCTGCGTTGCTGCCCGGCATCCAGGTCAATACGCTTGAGCGTATGCGCTGCACCTATTTCCAGCAGCGTGAGGTGCACCACCAGGTTGGCCGAACCGGGGCTGTAGTAGAGCGTGTACATCGTTGGTCACTCCGCGGGAGGGATGCACGAATGATACGCGGCGCACGGCCGCGGGTTTCAGCCGTCCAGTTCGGTCCAACGTGCATAGGCCGCGTCCAGCTCGGCCTGCAGCTTGCTCACTGCCTCGTTGGCAGCGGTGATGGCGGCGCTGTCCTGGCGGAAGAAATCCGCTGCGTTCATGGCCGCAGCGCGCTCGGCGATGTTCGCTTCCAGTTGTTCGATGCGCTTGGGCAACTGTGCCAGCTCATGCTGCTCCTTGAAGCTGCGCTTGCGTTTTGCTGCAGCCGGCGGGGTGGCCGGCTTGCTGGCCACCGCCGGCGTCGGGGTCGGCGCGGCAGGGGTGTCGCGTGGACGCTGGCGCAGCCAGTCCGTGTAGCCACCGACGTACTCGCCGACGCGACCTTCGCCTTCCAGCACCAGCGTGCTGGAAACCACGTTGTCCAGGAACGCACGGTCATGAGAGACCAGCAGCAGCGTGCCCTTGTAGTCGGTGAGCAATTCTTCCAGCAGCTCCAGCGTCTCCACGTCCAGGTCGTTGGTCGGCTCGTCCATCACCAGCAGGTTGGACGGCTGCGCAAACAGCTTGGCCAGCAGCAGGCGGTTGCGCTCGCCACCGGACAACCGCGTGATCGGCGCGCGTGCGCGTTCGGGTGAAAACAGGAAGTCCTGCAGATAGCCGATGATGTGCTTGCGCTGGCCGTTGAGTTCGATGAACTCCAGGCCACCGGCAACGTTGTCCATTGCGCTGAGCGTGTTGTCCAGTTGCAGCCGGTGTTGATCGAAATACGCGATCTGCGTGCTCGTGCCGATCTCCGCGCTGCCGCTGTCCGGAGCCAGTTCGCCGAGCATGATCTTGATCAGCGTGCTCTTGCCCGCGCCGTTGGGTCCGATGATGCCGATGCGGTCGCCGCGTATCACCGTGGTGGTGAGGTCGTCGATCAGCACGCGTCCATCGAATCCGTGGGTGACGTGCTTGAGGTCGATCACCTTCTTGCCCGAGGCGTGGGTGGTGGCCAGCGTCATGTGCGCGTTGCCAGTCAGGTTGCGACGCTCGGCGCGCTCGTTGCGCAGCGCCTTGAGCGCGCGTACCCGCCCCTCGTTGCGCGTGCGCCGGGCCTTGATGCCCTGGCGGATCCACACCTCTTCCTGTGCCAGCTTCTTGTCGAACAGCGCGTTGGCCTGCGCCTCGGCGTGCAGACGTTCCTCGCGACGGCGCAGGTAGTTGTCGTAGTCGCCGGGCCAGTCGGTCAAGGCGCCGCGATCGATCTCCACGATGCGCGTGGCCAGTGCGCGCACGAAAGCGCGGTCATGGGTGACGAACACGATGGAACCGGCAAACTGCTTGAGGAAAGTTTCCAGCCAGCCGATGGCCTCGATGTCCAGGTGGTTGGTCGGCTCGTCCAGCAGCAGCACGTCCGGCTTGCGCACCAGCGCTTGCGCCAGCAGCACGCGGCGCTTCATGCCGCCGGACAATGCGGCAAAATCGGTTTCGGCCGGCAACTCCAGCTCGGTCAACACCTGGTCGACGCGGCGGTCAAGATTCCAGCCGTGCTGCGCCTCGATCTTGTTCTGCACCTCGCCCAGTGCGTCGAAGTCGCCCACTGCCAACAAGTGGTGGTAGCGCGCAAGCAGCCGGCCCAGGTCACCCAAGCCTTCGGCCACCACCTCGAACACGCTGCCGGCGGTGTCTTGCGGCACTTCCTGCGCCATGCGCGCGATGACCACGCCGTTCTGCACACGCACTTCGCCATCATCGGCATGCAACTCGCCATTGATCAGCTTCATCAGCGTGGATTTGCCCTCGCCGTTGCGCCCGACGATGCATACGCGCTCGTTGGCCTCGATCGACAAGTCCACATGTTCAAGCAGGAGCGGGCCGCCGATACTGAAGTCGACGCGTTGCAATTGGATAAGAGACATCCGGATATTGTAGCCGTTGGACCCTCAGCGCCGCGGCTGTCGGTGCCGTGCCGGGATCATTTTGGCGCGGCGGCGTCTGCGGCGTCGAACCGCCCCCACAGCAGTTTTCCCGCCACGGCGAGCAGCAGCGCGGCGCCGATGACGAGCAGGTACTGGCCGAGGCGCCGCTGGTCGTCGAGCAGGTACAAGGCACACAGGCGGTCGGGGGAAATCAGATACAGCCAGCCGAGCCGGAAGCACGTTGCAATACCCTCAAGCAGGAACACGCCGCGCACGATGAAGTTCATGTGTGGCCAGCTCAGTGCCAGCGGTAGTCCGATCAACAGCGGCAGTGACATGTACTTGGCCGCGCCGACGAGCGGCTCGGTCACCGACGCGTCGAGCGCGCGGGGCAGCATCCACAGCGCGCCAACGACGCTGACCAGGACCAGACCGGTAAGGCCGAACCGGTTCCACGGGGCCGCCCGCGCCAGCGCCTTTGCTGGCAGCGCAATTGCCAGCGCGTACCCGACCCCCACCAGCAGCGGCAGCTGCAGCAGCATCTGCATGGTCATGCTCGACTCGAGCGCATGCTTCACTGGCGGGGCCAGCAACAGCCCGAGTGCCAATGTCGCGAGCAGCGCGCTGCGGCCGGCGTGGCGCTGCCGGCTCACGGGCTGAGGCCCTCACGCACCGCCAGCTCTACCCGTTCCAGCTCGCCGAGATCGAAGATCTCGACCAGCTGGCCGCGCGGGTCGACGACGTGGATGGCAGCGTTGTGCACATAACCGTCGAAGCCGTCCGCGATGACGGTGAGGCCAAACGCGCGCTTGAGCCCGTGCAGCCCGTCCGCATCGAGGGGACGCGCCGCAATCCAGCCGTGGCCACGGTCACGCGAGCGTTGCAGATAGGCAGCCAGTTGCGGTGGCGTGTCGTACGTCGGATCGAAACTGATGCTCAGCAGCTGCACCTGCCCCTGCGCAATGGGTCCGGCCAGACGATCCTGCAGTTGCGCAAACTCGGCGCCAAGTGCAATGCAATAGCTTGGGCAGCGGGTGTAGATGAAATCCACCACCAGCCATTTGCCGTGCAGGTCGGCCAGGTTGATCCGGGTGCCGGATTGCGTCTGCAGCGCAGCCGGCGGGACAGTTACCGGATGGGCGCGCACGGCCGCACGCCGTGCCGACTCCGTGGTGAAAACCCGAAATCCGCCGGTGGTGGCGTTGAGCGCGACGCCGCCGGCCAGCAGTAGCGTCACGCTAGCCAGCAGCGTGCGCAGGACCGACACGAGCCTTGGACCTCATCAGCCCGGTGATCAGCTGCGTGCTGAACAGCAACATCGCCGCGATCACCAAGGCGGCACCAATGGCGCCGCTTTGGTCATAGGCCAACCATTGCGGCAGGTGTTCGGCGAAGCGCCGCGGTGTGCTGATGGAGCCACCGGCCAGGAACGAGAAGACGAAAATCAACCCGCCGACGACGAACAGGGGAAAGGTCACCTGGTGCCCGGCATGGCGCGGCACGCGTTGCCCGATCACGTGATAGAGCAGCGCCAGCACCATCGGCAGGACGCCGAGCAGCAGGTAGAAGTGGAAGTGGCCTGGCACCCACTGGGTGTTGTGCATCAGCTTGTTGACGCCGATCGTGCCGTCGATGATGGCCGGGACGATGCCGGCAGCCCAGCCGAACATCGACAACATCAGCAGTTTGGACGGCATGCTCCAGCGCATGCCGGACTTGTACACGTTGGTGAGCGCGCCGTAGACGGTCACGGTGAACACCGGCAATCCCGCCGTGTAGGAAATGATCTGACCCATCACCAGCATCCAGAACGGCATCGCGTAGTCCATCAGCAGGTGGTGCGGATAGACGATGAGCACCATCACCAGGCTGGCTGACCACGACCACAGGAATGCCCGCGAGACCGGGTAGGGACGTCCGCTGTAGCGCGGCAACAGCTCGTAGACGGCGATCACGCCCATGTAGATGCTGGCGTTGATGAACATGTGCCCGAACAGATAGGTCAGGTTCTTCACCAGCAGCGCATTCAGCTCCATCGACGGCACATAGATGTTGACCAGGCACATCGCCAGCACTACGGCCCCGGCGAGCACGCCGATCGAGTTGGTGATTGCCACCATCGTGCTGGCCACCACGGTCTTCGAATGCGTCTTGTCGATCTCGCCGCCAAACAGCCAGCGCAGTCCGAGCGCTCGCCCGAGGTTGCCGTAGACGCGGATGATGGCCCGCATCGCGTCGAGGTAAAACAACAGGAAGCCGACACCGATCAGCAGGTAGCCGCACATGAACAGCGCCGCGGCGTTGGTGCTCCACACGCTCATGGACCGCACTGGCAGCGGATACAGGAACGTCCACGCGCCGGCATAACCGCCAATGAATACCGCCGCCAGGATCGCCATCGCGCCGAGCATGAACAAGACGTAGTTGGCGGCAAAGATGGACAGGCTCAGTCGCACATATTTGCGCAGGAAAAACCACATGACCGCGCTGGAGGCCAGCCCTATGGTGCCGACCATGCCGGCACCATGCGCGGTCAGCAGCTGGTAGAAAACGCCGAGTGGGACACCCAGCCAAGTGCTTTGCGCCAGCCGCATCGTCAAACCCAACAACATCATCAGCACGAGGATCACCAACGCGGAAATCACGTAGAGGTTGAACACAACGCGTTCGCCGCGGTTGAACGCTTCATCCGCCGGGTGCAATTCAACAAGGGGTCGCGAGACACTCATGGTTGGCCTCCGTTGTCCGCCGGAACGACCTCGAATTGGGCCACCATCGCGTGATGCGCGAGGCCGCAATACTCAAGACACATCACCCGGTAGGTGCCGGGCCTGGTAAAGGTGTGCAGCAGGCGGTTGGTGAAGCCCGGCATGGCCTGGGTCTGCGTGACGATCAGGTCGTCCGGTCCATAGATCGCAAACCCATGGTTGACATCGACGCTGCTGACATTGAACTGCACCGGTGTCCCGGCTCGGACTTCATTGCGGCTGAGCTGCCACGACCACTGCCGACCGACGGCGTCGACCATTTGCGCGTTGGTTGCAAGCGCGCCCTGGTGGCCGATCGGGAAGGGGGTCAGCGTAAGATAGGTCACTGCGACCCCGAACACGATCAGGGCGATAAACCACCAGCGCCGAATCGAATACGCCTTGTGCGTGGTCACCGCGGCGTCGGCGGTTTTACCCGAGTTGGCGAGGACGTAGACAAATGTCAGCGCGACAATTCCGATACCTGCGAGCGTCAATACCCAGACTACATGCTGCGTGATCATGGCGGGTTTCTCCGTCAGAACATGTGGTGCAGTCACTTTCGATCACAACACATTGGGGGAATTTGTCAACAGGCCGTGAATTTGCGCCGCCCCGATCAAGCGCAAGACATGACCGAACAGATCGGCCACTGGTTCGGTAATGAATGGCGAACGGGCAGTCACCGTGGCCCGTGGCAGCGCCATTGCATTGGTAGGCATGGGCAGCACGGGTCGGCCATGACGGGCCCGTTGCATGCCGCGCACGAAGGCGGACCCAAAAAAATGGGGCCGCATACGGCGGCCCCATTGATTTGCAACAAGCGATGCCGGCTCAGTGCAGCTTGGCGTCCTTGCGCAGCGCGTCGGCGCGGTCGGTCTGCTCCCACGAGAACGCGGTGAAGGTGGCGCCGTTGGCGTCGGTCATGGCGTGCGGGGTGCGGCCGAAGTGGCCGTAGCTGGCGGTCTGCTGGTACATCGGGTGGATCAGGTCGAGCATCTGCAGGATGCCGTACGGGCGCAGGTCGAAGTGCTTGCGGATCAACTGCTCGATTTTCTCGTCGCTGATCTTGCCGGTGCCGAAGGTGGTGACCGAGATGGACGTCGGATGCGCCACGCCGATGGCGTAGCTGACCTGCACCTCGCAACGGTCGGCGATGCCGGCGGCGACGATGTTCTTGGCGACATAGCGCGCGGCATACGCCGCGGAGCGGTCGACCTTGGACGGGTCCTTGCCGGAGAACGCGCCGCCGCCGTGACGGGCCCAGCCGCCGTAGGTGTCGACGATGATCTTGCGGCCGGTCAGACCGCAGTCACCCACCGGTCCGCCGATGACGAACTTGCCGGTCGGGTTGATGTGGAACTTGGTGCCCTTGTGCAACAGCTTGGCCGGCAGCACCGGCTTGAGGATCAACTCGCGCACGGCTTCGACCAGGTCCTTCTGCTTGACGCTCGGGTCGTGCTGGGTCGACAACACCACGGCATCGATTGCCACCGCCACGTCATTCTCGTAGCGCAGCGTGACCTGGCTCTTGGCGTCCGGTCGCAGCCACGGCATCGGCGATTTTTTCGCCTTGCGCACCTTGGCCTGCTGCTCGACCAGACGGTGTGCGTAGTAGATCGCCGCCGGCATCATGTCTTTGGTTTCATTGGTGGCGTAACCAAACATCAGGCCCTGGTCGCCGGCACCCTGGTCTTCGGGGTTTTTCCGGTCGACCCCACGGTTGATGTCCGGCGACTGTTTGCCGATCAGGTTGAGCACGCCGCAGGTGGCGCCGTCGAAGCCGACGTCGCTGGAGTTGTAGCCGATGTCCACGATCACCTTGCGCGTGATCGCTTCAAGGTCGATCCAGTGGTTGGTGGTGATCTCGCCGGCGACGATCGCCACGCCGGTCTTGACCATGGTTTCGCAGGCCACGCGCGCGGCCGGGTCATCAACGATGATCGCGTCCAGCACGGCGTCCGAAATCTGGTCGGCAACTTTGTCCGGATGGCCTTCGGAGACCGATTCGGAGGTGAACAGGTAGTTGGACATCGCGGTTTATATCCTTTCGTGCGGATAGAGAGATACCAAGCCGGGCATCATACAAGGATTGTCCGCATGTTGCGGGTTTTACGCAGCTTCACGCGAGGCCGTATTGCACACGCGTTCAGCCGTCCAAACGGGCAAGGCGGTGCGCTGGCGCACATCGGTGGCCGGCTAGTTGCCGTCCTCGCCGAAGTAGTGCTTGATCCGTTGCGCCCAGTCATCGGCGTTGATCCGCCTCAGCAACGAGGTGTCGATCGGTTCGCGCAGCGAGCTGTGGTCGGGCAGGGCAAAGGCGTAGTCCTGCCGCGCCAGAACCATCGGCAGCACCCGCAACTTGCCGCGGTACTGCTGCTGGATGTTGTAGTGCAGCAGCGGTTTGTCGTAGATCACCGCGTCGGTCGTTCCGGTGGCCAACTGCGCCAGCGCGTCGTCCACGCTGACGGCTTTGGCGTAGTTGAAACGATTGGTGTCCAGCCACTGCGCGCTGGTGCTGTTGGACACGCTGGTCAGCTTCATTGACGCCAGGTCGTCGACCCTGTTGACCCGCTGGCTGAGCTGGCCCACGGTCAGGGCGCTGGTGATCGAGGCGGTGAAGAATGACACCACGAGCAGGGCGGTGATCATCCACACGATGCCGACAAGGCGCCCGGGCACGGTGCGCGGCGCAAGGTCGCCGTAACCGACCGTGGTCATGGTGACGATGGCCCACCAGAAGCCCGAAAAGATGCCTTGCGAATTCTTGCCGCCAAACTGCTCCTGGTTCTTGCGTCGCTCGAAGAACCACATCAGCAGCCCGATGACGAACAGCAGCACCACCAGCGTGCAAATGACCTTCAGGAACGCCAACGAGAACAGTGCACCCACCACCGCCAGCCAGCCGGACGTCTGCTGGCTGCGCACGGCCACGCCCAGCCCCGAACTGGTCAGCGTATGGGAGAAGTCCATCTGCTTTTCGCGATCGGCGGTCGCGGTGATCGCGCCCAGGCCAATGTCAACCTGCGCGCTGCCGACGGCCGCAAGCAGGCCTTTGAGGTCGTACGCCTTGTACCGGTACTTCCAGCCGTGGTCCGCGGCGGTCTGCTGCCACAGGTCGATGGCCAGGCCGCTGTAATGGCCGTTGTCATTGATCACGAACGGTGGCGCCACCTTCACGCCTACCAGCAACGGCTGATGCAGCGGCGGCGGCAGGTCAGTCGGCGTCAGCGCCGGCTCGTTTTGCACCGGGTAGATCTGGATGTTGGTCGACGCAGGCGCTTGCTGGCCGGCGAAGGCGTTGCTGGCGCACAACCCAAGCAATAGCAGCAGGCCCAGCGGCCGCAGCGGTTTGATCATCAATGTCTCCCTGGGTCCACGCCGGCGAATGAGCCCCGAAGCCTACCGCACCCATCGCGACGACTGCGTTTGCAGCTGGCGGTGCGCAATGATCCGCGGCAGCTGGCTGCAATTCAGCCAGGTGGCCGGTGCAGCCGATGCGCTACAGCACTTCGCAGCAATTGCGGCCGGCATGTTTGGCTTGGTACAGCGCGCGGTCGGCGCGCTCAAATGCGCTTTCTGGCGAGTCGTCGCAGCGCACGGTGGTG
>JBDTIE010000076.1:0-5636 GCA_039936515.1 Rhodanobacter sp.
CGACGACCTGCCGAGCGTGAAAGTCCTGCAGATGATGCGCGCGGCGCGCCAACGCGTGGAAACCTTCGCCGGCAACCGCACCGACACGTTCGTCCTCGGCAAAATCTGAAACGGGAACGTCATGGGCATTTTCGAGCTAAAGAAAAATGTCGCGGCGATGACTGCCGGCGTGGTGGCCGACAAGAAGCCGTCCATCACCGGGATCACGCGTCTGGAGACTCAGCCGACGGCCATCAACATGCAGTCGGGGCTGGCGGCACCGCTCGCCGACCCCCTCTGGCTGTTATGCCGGCAATGGCAGTTCAACGAATTCCAGGGCGAGGACGCGGGCACGCCATTGCGCATCCAGTTCCAGGTCGATGGCACGAAGGTGGACGCATTTCGCGCAGGGGCTGACGCAACCCAGCCGTGGCAGCCGGTCGCCGACCACGACGTGCCCATCGAAACCCGGGTCGAGGCCGAGCCGGTGTGGACAACGCATGCGCGCCTGCGCGGCGAAGCGGGCCAACATGCACTGCGTATGGCCACGCCCGCGGCGCGCACAGCGCTGTTGGCCGCCTACCCCCTCGTGCTGCCTGCGCCGCGCGATCCGGATGCCGATCGCGCCGGGCTGCTGTGGTCCTCGTTGATGGACAACCGCACCGTCGACGCCCAGGCGCTGGCAACCGATCTGCGCCCGCTCGTCGACAATGCCGGCGCGCTCTCGACCCTGCCCGCCGCTCTGGCGCTGAACGAAGCGGAAGCTGCCACGACCCGTGACATGTTGGCGCGCTGGCTGACCTGGTTTGACGCGCTACTGTTCGAAGGCGACGCGGCGAACCCCTCGTGGCAATCCAACCGCATGGAATACGCCTTTGCGCTCAAAGCCGGCGGCACGCAATTGGACGCGGCCGAATACACCGATGGGCATGTCGATTGGGATGACTTCCGCGCCACCGCGACCGCTCCCGTAGACGCGCCGATCCAGCAGTCCTTCGCCGTTGCCTCGCGTCATCCGTCGCCGGTGCGCTACCCGGGCATGCCGGCGGACCGTTACTGGGAGTTCGAGGACGGCAACGTCAATTTTGCCGGCGCGGAGGCTGGCGTGACCGATCTGTTGCGGATGTGCGTCACCGAGTTTGCGCTGACCTTCGGCAATGACTGGTTCCTGCTTCCGGTTCGCCTGCCAGTGGGCTGGGTTCACCGCGTCAAGACGTTCTCGATAACCGACAACTTCGGCATCGTGGCGACACCTGACAAAATCAAAAATCCCGCCGGCTCGCAGTGGACCATGTATTCGGTGACAGCCGACGCCACGTTGCAAGACACGCTCAGTCATGCCCTGTTTCTGCCCGACAGCCTGGACGGCGTGCAGGAAGGCCAGGTGCTTGAGGAAACGATGCTTGCACGCGACGAGATGGCCAACCTGGCCTGGGCCATCGAGCACAAGGTGCAAGGCGTATCGGGCGAGCCGCTGGACCGCGGGCTGGAGGCCAAGGCACTGAGCTTCCAGCAGCGCATCGCCTTTGATGGCGGACTGAACAGCCCGCAACTTGTCTACCGGCTGCAGACGCCGGTCCCGGCGAACTGGACGCCGTTGCTGCCCGTGCGCGATACCCCGTTTGACCCGTTCGATCCGCAGCCGCTGACCATACGCCTGGCGCGCGCTGGCATGAAACGCTTCTTCCCCGAGGCCGACGCCAGCGTGCTCGGCACCGTCGATCCGGCTTACGCCGAATTCCTCAACCTCCTCGATGCGCAAGGCAATTTCATCACCCGCATCCCCATCGACGACGAAGCCTTGCGCGCCTACGTGTTCTACCCGCGCGGGTGGATGCTGCGTCGCGACCCGCTGCAGCCGATGGCGGACGACGACACGCTGCTGCTGGAGGAAGAAGAAGTCCCACGCATCGGCGCCACGCTCAGGCGCAAGTTCCAGTACGCGCGCAGCAGCGACGGGCACAGTTGGCTATGGATGGGTCGCAGCAAGACGGCAGGCCGTGGCGAGGCACAAAGCGCGCTGCGTTTTGACGTTGCCGTCAAGCAGGACACCCTGCGTTAGGCCGCAGCCTTGGGTTGCCAACATCTTGCAAACAGCTGGTCGCCGGCCACCACTCGAAAAGGAAAACGCCATGAACGAGTTCACTCGCCTTGAATACCTGCGATTTGCGCTGGTTCTGGTTGGCATTACATTCATTGTTGGAATCTATCTGCTGATGGTCGTATGGCCGTCCGGATGGACATGGCACACTGGCCATTCCGACTATCCCCTGATGATCATCGGGATTTACGCAACGCTTGGTGTGTTTCTGCTTTTGGCTTCCCGTGAACCCTTAGCCCACCTCAGCCTCATCTGGTTCACGGTCTGGTCCAGTGCAATACACGGAGCAATCATGGCCTTTCAAGCATTGGCCTCCGCTCAGAATCACGCGCATCTCATGGGAGATATACCTGCGCTCTTCATCGTCGCGGCCGTGCTCGCGGTGCTGACTCCGCGCAAGAGAAGTGCTGCCATGGCCCAGGAGGCCTAGCATTCCCGTCCGGGCTTTTCTGTCAACGGCAAACGCATGGCAGGGAAATCCGGTTGCACGGTGGTTTCCGCATGCGGGCCCGGTTGGCACTGGCGTTCGATGGCTGTTGAATTTCCATGCTTCGGAGGTGACTTGTGACTGACAAAACAGCGGCCCAGCTCGTTCAAGAGGCGAAGAGCAGTATCGATAACCTCACCCCTGATCAAGTCCAGACGGAAATTGCCGCCGGCAACGTCACGCTCGTGGATGTACGCGACGCTCCGGAACTCGTCAATGGCAGCATCCCTGGCGCGATTCACGCTTCTCGTGGAATGCTCGAGTTCTACGCGGATCCGAGCAGCCCGTACCACAAAGCCGAACTCAACCCGGATAGCCGGGTCATTCTGCACTGCGCATCAGGTGGTCGCTCGGCGCTCGCCGTGCATACGCTGCGCACTCTCGGCTACAAGAATGTGGCGCACCTCGATGGCGGGTTCAAAGCCTGGCAGGCGGCTGGCAAACCGGTGAATGGTTGAACCAGCGCCTTGCCGACGCAGGCTGAGGGGTTGGCGCAATCTGACGGCGGCGGCGCGCCGCACAGCCGCAGTCTCGTTACGCGACCGGATGCCGCACGGAGTTCCGGCTTTCTACCGCCAACGCGACGAGCCGATCCAGTTCGGACTCGCCGAAACCTGCCTGCCGACGCGCAGGCAGGTTGAACGGGCCGCGCAGGGTGACGCCCATGTAGTCGCGCAGCAGGGCAAAGAAGGTTTCCAGCGGGTCCAGCCCATCGCGTTCGCAGCAATGGTGGTACCAGCGCGTGCCAGCGGCGACGTGGGCGACTTCTTCGCGCAGGATGACCTCGAGGATGGCGACAGTCCGCGTGTCGCCCAACTGGCGCAGGCGCTCGATCATGCCCGGGGTGACGTCCAGTCCGCGCGCTTCGAGCACGCGCGGCACCAGCGCCATGCGTGCGGTATCGCTGGCGGCAGTCTTTTCCGCCATCGCCCACAGGCCGTCGTGCGCGGCAAAATCGCCATAAGCGTGGCCCAGCTCGCGCAGGCGCGCGGACAGCATGCTGAAGTGGCGCGCCTCGTCATTGGCGCAACTTGCCCAGTCGCGGTAGTAGTCCGCGGGCTTGCCGCGATAGCGATAGACCGCATCCCAGGCCAGGTTGATCGCGTTGAACTCGATGTGCGCGATGGCGTGCACAAGTGCGGCGCGCCCCTGCTCGCTGCCCAGTCCGCGCTGTGGGACCTGGCGCGCGTTGACCAGCAACGGCTTTGACGGACGCCCCGGCGCGCCAATGGGTGTGGGCGCGGCGGCATCTGCATCGGCCTGCAGCTCCCCGGCACACAGCGCCTGCCAGGTGGCCGCGGTCAGCCGCAGCTTCTCGTCAGGATCGCTTGCATCGAGGCAACGCTTGGCAGCGGCGTGAAGGTCGGTCATTCAAGTCCCGCAGGTGTTGGATGCGCCGCCGCATGCCGCCCGAGGCAAGCAGTGCGGAAGCTGCGCAGGCACGGCTCAGGCGCTACGACGGGCGCTCTTTGCATCGTCCGAGCGCAGCATCTGGATCTGCTCCAGGTAATGCGGATCCAGCCCGGTGACATATTCGCCAGAGAAGCACGAGGTATCGAACTCGGTCAGCTCCTCATTGCCCTCCTGCACCGCGCGCACGAGGTCGGGCAGGTCCTGGTAGATCAGCCAGTCGGCGCCAAGCACTTGCTCGACTTCTTTTTCCGTGCGGCCGGCAGCGACCAGTTCGGTGGTGGATGGCATGTCGATGCCATACACATTGGGGTAGCGCACCGGCGGTGCGGCGGAGGCGAAATAGACATTCTTTGCGCCCGCATCGCGCGCCATCTGGATGATCTGCCTGGAGGTGGTGCCGCGCACGATTGAGTCGTCCACCAGCAGAACGTTCTTGTTGCGGAATTCCAGGCCGATGGCGTTGAGCTTGCGCCGCACGGATTTCACCCGCTCGCCCTGCCCGGGCATGATGAAGGTGCGGCCGATGTAGCGGTTCTTGACGAAGCCCTCGCGGAACGGCACGCCGAGCGCACCGGCAAGCGCGCTGGCCGCTGTGCGCGCGGTGTCGGGGATGGGGATCACCGCGTCGATGCCATGTTCCGGCCGCTCGCGCAGGATTTTCTCGGCAAGTTTTTCGCCCATGCGCAGGCGCGCCTTGTATACCGAGACGTCCTCGATCATAGAATCCGGCCGCGCCAGATAGACGTACTCGAAAATGCATGGGGTGTGCGAGGTGGCGGCCGCGCACAACCGGGTGTGCAGCTGCGCGTCATCGGTAATGATCACCGCCTCGCCGGGCGCGACATCGCGGATGCGCTTGAAGCCGAGGATGTCCAGTGCCACTGATTCGGAGGCCACGGCATATTCGCGCGTTTCTCCGTTGACCCGCTCGCCCAGCACCAGCGGGCGGATGCCGTGCGGGTCGCGAAAGGCAATCAAGCCATAGCCCAGCACCAGCGCGATGCACGCGTAGCCGCCACTTGCGCGCGCATGCACGCCGGCGACCGCCTTGAATATGTGGTCCGGCGTCAGCGCCATGCGCTCCTGGATCTGCAACTCATGCGCGAGCACGTTCAGCAGAACTTCGGAGTCCGACTCCGTATTGATGTGGCGCCGGTCGTCCTGGAACATCTGGCGGCGCAGCGCGTCGGTGTTGACCAGGTTGCCGTTGTGCGCAAAGGCAATGCCGTAGGGCGAGTTGACGTAGAACGGCTGCGCCTCGGACGAACCGTCGGAGCCTGCAGTCGGGTACCGGCAATGGCCGATGCCGATGTGGCCGCGCAGGGGGTTGATGGAATCCTGGCGAAACACGTCGCGCACCAGCCCATTGCCCTTGTGCAGGCGCAGGTGCGCGCCGTCAACGGTGGCGATGCCAGCCGCATCCTGGCCGCGGTGTTGCAATACCGTCAAGCCGTCATACAGCGCCGGTGCTACATCCGTGGCGCCGACGATGCCGATGATTCCACACATGTTGGTTGTCCGCTGAAGGAAGAGGAACGCAAAAAATCGGCGCGCAGGTCGACGGCGATGGTCACTGCCGGCGCGCGCGCGCCGAGCTGGGCGGTGCCGGCGCCGTGGTCGCCGCGGCCGCCGGCGCGGGTGTTGCCGGCAGCAATC
>JBDTIE010000077.1:0-3882 GCA_039936515.1 Rhodanobacter sp.
CAAGTACGTGGTTGACGCCACCTCCGAGCACCGTGAACACGCCACCCTTGACACCGTAAAATCCCAGCGAAACCACAACCATCCATACAAGGCCATGGATGCGTTCGCGATTGTTGACCAGGATCAAGGTAACAAACACCATGACCATGACTTTGGCGAACTCTTGCCATCTGACCCACGCCGAATCCGGCACGGCCGCGAAGAGGGTGCTCAATCCGGTCCACATCAGGAACATCACCAACAGCACGCTGGTCGCGGTCCAAGGGATCTTCTTGCTTTCCTTGCTGAAAGCCAGACTGATCAGCGTGACGATGGCGATCAGCATCACCCACGGAAAGCTGACGGCAAAGCCGTAGCACAGGCGATGCGGGTTCATATAACCGATCCAGGACCACACGAGCAGGCCGATGTACGGCCGCGTCAGAATGTAGGGGATCATTCCGAAGATGAACAAGGCCAAGGCGATGTCGCGCACGTCGTCAGCCCGCGTCCAGTTCCAACATGAGCGCGTCCATGAAGAACTTGGCGGCCCAGTTTGGATAACGGTTTTTCATGTAGCCGCCCGATAGCGGATGTGAACCGGGTATGCCCCCACGCACGGCGTCGTCGTGGGTTGTCACGTTCTGGATGGACAGATTGAATTGGTTGGCGCGCCGCGCTGGCGCGTTCCAGTGGTGCTCGCCGGTTCCCGCCGCCAAGCGCTGCCAGATGATCGCCATTTGCGCATTGCCGGTGACACAGCTCCAGCGACTCGCGGCGCGCCAGTCAGAACCCAACCGGCCGGGCAAGGCGCCGTCGCTGCGTTGGCTTTGCGCAACCGCTCGGGCAATACGCGCTGCCACATCCACGAAGTTGGGTTGTTCGCCGATTAAACCCACTTCCAGAATGCCGCGGGTCGCGTACGCGATGGTATGCACCAGCGGATGATCGTTGTCTTCCAGATCATTGTTGTCCAGCCAGCCATTGGCGCGCATCTGGGTAAGTGCCCACTGCACGTTGTGCACCGCCGCCTGCAGATAACGCGGCTCTTGCAAGGCATGGCCAGCCTGCGCCAGTGCAAATGCAACGCGCGTGTTGTAGGTATTCACGCCCTGCGTGGCAAAGGGCGAGGCAAAGCGCCGCCAGGCGCCATCGTGGTCCTGCGCGGCCACCAGCCAGTCGGCGGCGCGCACCGCGGACTCACGAAAGCGTGCATCCTGCGTCTGCTGCCATGCCGACAGCCAGCCAAACAACACCTGTCCGGTGTTGAAGATGGTCGGTACGACCTGCGTCGCGTCCATCGTCCCGGCGCGCACGCCGCCTTCGGCGAGCTGGATGGATGTTTCCCATTCGGCCATGCGGATCGCGCGCTCGCGGTATTCGCCGCGCCCGGAAAACTCCGCATAGCGGAAGAAGGTTGGAATGATGTAGCCGGTGGTTTCCGGATAGGCACCTGCCAATTGGCGCTTCGTTGCATCGTAGAAGGCGCTGACGCCGCCCCCACCGGTGGCGTCCTGGGCACGCGCCAGCCATTCGGCGGCCGCCTGCAATCCAGCCCGCGCATCCACCGTCGGGCGCTTCCAACGTCCGGAGAGGAGCCTGGCAACCACGTTCATGACTTGCTCCTGGCCGCCGGCGATCCCGGCAAGATTGTTGAAGCTCGGCTAAGCAGCGCGCGCCGCAGGTGCCGTGCGCCTTGTACCACGCAGGGCATGGGATCACTCCATCGACACACCGCATCGGCGACATGGGCACCGGGAGGATAGCCATATACAAGCTGCTGGCCCTGCAGCGCTGCCGATTGCACATCTTCGGATCGCACTCGCCACACGACGGGCCGCGTTGTTGGCGCTGGCGCCGGGAATGGCAGGCCCAAGCCCGAACACCAGGCTGCGTGTGGCAGGTTGACGCCGTTCAAGCTGGCGACCTCTTCCTGGTAATCGGTGCGGCCAATGGTGGGCTCCACCATGCGAAACGCTCCACTGCGGGTGTCGCGCTTGAACTCCATGCTGGCCATGCCGATCACGCCCGCCGCCTGGAAAAACCGCGTGGTCATCGCGCAAAGTTCGGCATGGACTTCCGGCGCAGCGACACAGCTGGCGGTGCCACCGACCTGCGGCGGCCACGAGCGGATTTTTCGTCCCGCGAACGACGCCACGACCTGCCCGTGCCCGTCGAGGTATTGCAGGCAAAAATAGATGCTGGAATCCGGTCCTTCGATCCACTCCTGCACCACCACGTCGGCCATCACGGTCAGGATGCGGCCGATCAATTCCGCAGCTTCGGCGGCGCTTTCCACGCGGTACGCTTTCTTGAACTGACGTCCATAGTCGTCATTGCGTTCGCCCGGTTTGATCACCACCGGATAATGCAGACTGTCCAGCGCGGGCATATCCGCCAGCGAACGCACGTGCACCAGCGGCGGGATGGGACTGCCCAGTTCTTCGGCGCGGCGCTGGAACCCTTCCTTGTGCAGCAAGGTATCCACCACATCAATGGGCGGAAGGCTGAAGCGGTAAAGCGCCGACAGCCGCTCGCGACAATGCGACACGGTCTTGACGCTTTCCTCCTGGGTCAGCAGCAACACCGGGCGCATGCCGGCAAACTGCGTCGTGCCCAGGCGTACGAGGTCTTCGATCAGCGTGTCACCATGCGTGGCGCGGATCGACAACGGCTTCGCCGCGCGGGTGTGCATCTCCGCTCGTCGCACGTCCGGATCCAGCAACCAGACGGCAACCCCCGCCTGCGCCAGGCTGCGCGCCACGCCCAGGCCATTGGCGCCGGCACCCAGCACCACTGCCGGTGTATCAGCGGTCATGTACTTTCCCCGCAGCGCGCCCATGCCGATCCAGCACACCGGCGTAGACGGCGCGATAGCGATCCACGCTCGCAGCCCACGTGCGCTTGCGCTCCACGAATTCGCGGCCGTTGGCGATCACCTGGGGCCAGCCTTCGGGGTTTTTCAGCAGCGATGCCAGGCACTGCGCCAGGGCCTCGGCGGACCCGGCGGGAAAAAGATGGCCGTTGTTGCCGTCCTCGACAAGCTCCCGATGCCCACCGACATCGGACGCCGCCACCAGCTTGCCCATGGCCATGGCCTCCAGCGGCTTCAACGGCGTCACCAGCTCGGTCAGCCGTCGGGAGATACGCGGATAAACCATGATGTCCATGGCGCTGTAGTAGCGACTGACTTCGCTGTGCGGCACGCGGCCGACGAAGTGCACGACATCGTCGAGTCCCAGCTGCGTGGACAACGCACGCAGGTCCGCGTCCTGTGGTCCGCCGCCCAGCAACAGCACGCGCGTCTGCGGCACCACGCGCAGCACCATCGGCATGGCCCGCAGCAGCACGTCCAGCCCCTCGTAGGCATAGAACGAACCGGCAAACCCGAGCGTGCAACCTCGCGTGAGCCCGTACTTTTCAAGCAGCTGCGCGTCGGCGGTTGCTGTGTGAAATTGCGCTATGTCCACGGCATTGGGAATGACCGTGATCTTGTCTGCGGCAATGCCACGCTTGAGCATGTCACCGCGCAAGCCTTCGCAGATGGTGGTGACCGCGTCGGCGCGTTGCAACGCGCGGGTTTCCATCGCGCGCGTCAATCGATAGCGTGGTCCCCACTCGCGCGCCGTGCCCAGGTCAACGGCTGCGTCTTCCCAGAATGCACGGACCTCGTATACCACCGGAATACCCGCGGCCTTGCCCACGGCCAGCGCCGGGAATGCATCGAGCACTGGAGAATGCGCGTGCAGGATATCGGGCCGCACCTGCTTCACCACCGCGGCCAGCCGTGACTGCGTCGCGCGCATCAGCGAGCGGTAGTGCACGACCGGCAGCTTGGCCAAGATCCCGGACGCTGGCGGGGTGCGGTAAAACATCCAGCCGTCTATATGCTCCTCAAGCTCC